>JBKICO010000269.1:3597-4549 GCA_046567065.1 Acidobacteriota bacterium | reverse complement strand
CCAGGGGCGGCGCCCCTGGCCGCCGGAGGCTCCCCCTCACTCCTTCCCCCCGGCTTTACGCCTTCCTTGGCCGCACGGCGTAGCCGTACTGGGTGGGCCACTTGGCGTCCGCGCCCAGCTCCTGATAGGCCCGGTGCGCAAAATAGGGCTCGCGCAGCATCTGGCGGCCCAGCATCACCATGTCGGCCTGCCCGGAGGCCACGATACCCTCGGCCTGGGCCGGGTCCGTTATCATGCCCACGGCGCTCACGGGCATGCCCGCCCGCTTGCGCACGGCCTCGGCGAAGGGCACCTGATAACCCGGCCCCACAGGGATCTTGGCGTGGGGGACGAGCCCGCCGGAGGTGATGTCCATCAGGTCCACGCCGATGCCCTTGAGTTCCTTGGCCAGGGCCACGGTCTGCTCAAGGTCCCAGCCGCCGTCCACCCAGTCCGTGGCGGAGACGCGCACGAACAGGGGCATGGATTCGGGCAGGGTGTCGCGCACGGCCTCGGCCGTCTCCAGGGTCAGGCGCATGCGGTTCTCCAGCGTGCCGCCGTATTCGTCGGTGCGCGTGTTGGAGAGCGGGGAGAGAAACTGGTGCAACAGGTAGCCGTGGGCCGCGTGCAGCTCCACCACGTCGAACCCGGCGGCCACGGCGCGGCGGGCGGCGGTGACGAAGGCCGCCTTGATCCCGGCGATGGAGTCCGTGTCCAGCGCGCGGGGCGCGGGCTCTCCCTCGGAGAAGGGGATGGCGCTCGGGGCCACGATCTCCCAGCCGTCCTCGGCCTCGGGGGCCACACGCGCCCCGCCCGTCCAGGGGGGAAGGCAACTGGCCTTGCGCCCGGCGTGGGCCAGTTGCATGCCCGAGACCGCGCCCATACGCCTAAGGAAGGCGGTGACGCGGGCCAGGGGCTCAATGTGGGCCTCGGTCCAGATGCCCAGGTCGGTGGCGGAGATGCGGCCCTGGGC
>JBKICO010000269.1:0-3587 GCA_046567065.1 Acidobacteriota bacterium | reverse complement strand
GACTGCGGTGGCCTCGGCGAACACCAGGCCCGCCCCGCCCACGGCCCGGCTACCCAGGTGCACCAGGTGCCAGTCGTCCGCGAAGCCGTCCTGCGCGCAGTACTGGCACATGGGGGATACGACGATACGGTTGGGTATGGTCACGCCGCGAAGGGTCATGGGCGCAAGCAGCGCGGCGGTATTCACGGGGGAATCTGCATTCATGGGATGCCTCCTTGATGTGCCCGCCGAAGGACGGGCTGCTCGAAGCTATGGCCCATAGCGGGCGCGATGGCAACCCGGTGGGACGCGAGGCACCCTCCCGGCCGGAAAGGCAAAAGAAAAAGGCCGCCCGGAGGCGGCCTTCCCAAGAGAGGGGCGTAGGGGGGGCTAGCCCTTCTTTTTGGATTTCTTCATCGACATGCCAACACCTTCGAACATGAAGAAGATGCTGTAGCCGTACCACATGGTGTAGACCACGTAGAAGGCCAGCAGGGAGGCCAGCAGGACCACGTTCTTGGAGACGGGCTCGCCCTTCACGCCGTAGAAGTTGTAGGCGGGCTCCAAGCCCTTCTTCATGGCGGTGTCGAGGGCCTTGGCCTCGGCGACCTTGCCCTCCTTCTGCAGGGGCTTGATCATCGCGCTGAAGACCTTCCACAGGGCCTTGACCTGCTTGCGCTCGGCGACGTTCTCGGGCTTCTCGGCATCGGCGCCGACCACGGAGAAAACCTTCAGAGCGCGGTCGGAGGAGGCCGTCAGCAGGACGCCCAAGTCCGCCTTGACGGTGATCGCGTTGTCCTTCACTTCCACCTGCGCGCCCATGGCCTGGAGGGCCTTGGCCGACTCCTGCGCGTCCTTGTTGGCCTTGTCCTGGGCCTTGGCGGGATCGGGCTCGTCCTTGATGTCGGGCTTGGGCATGGTGGCGACCACCATGATCTGCTTGCCCTTCTGCTTGTCCGCGGAGGACTTCACCTGGTCGAAGTAATCGGAGGAGTTCTTGGAGAGCTTGTTGAAGAACTCGTCCGCGAATTCAAGTCCGGTCTGCTTGTTGCCGTTCTGGTCCTTGAACACGGGGGACATGATCAGCATGAACACCGCACAGAAGCTGATCATCAGAATCATGCCCTTGCTGAATGCAGTTTTGTTGACGACGATCATTGTTTACTCCTCCCCGCGCAGCATGGAAATGTTGGCGAAGAACTTCCCGAACACCCACACGCCGAACAGGCCGACGCTGACCCAGAATACGATGTTGCCCACGTATTCGATCATGTTGTTGAGTTCGGGGGACCAGCCCAGGTAGCCCAGCTCGGTGAGCTTCTTGGGCAGGGTGGCCGCACGGTTGATGAAGCCGGAGATGATGGACAGAGCGTAGAAACCGCGGATGTGCACGCCCTTGACCACCTTGGTCACCAGCGCGCCCACCTGGATGCCCAGCAGGGAGCCGATGAGCATGCCCATGGCCAGGGTGTAGAACACGAAGCCGTACACCGCGTACTGGGCGATGCCCGCGAAGCCGGCGGTGAAGATGATCTGCAGGATGTCGGTGCCCACCGTGGTCATGGAGGAGACGCCGAACACGTACACGAACATGGGGAAGGTGATGAAGCCGCCGCCCACGCCCATGATGGCGGCCAGGGCGCCCACGATGAAGCCGCCGCAGGCCAGCACCCACATGGAGAGCTGACGGCCGCCGGGGACGAAGTCCTCGTCGAAGGTGATCATCGGGGGGATGCGCAGGGCCTGCACCTTGGCGGCCAGGGGCGGCACGTCGCCGCCGGAGGGGCCGCCGTGGGCGTCCGCGCCCGAGGCCTCGTTGCTGGACTTCAGGAAGTCATACGCGCCGTAGAAGCCCAGGAAACCCAGCAGCACCGCGTAGATGGTGGAGATGAACAGTTCCGACATCAGCGGGTCGGTGTCGTAGAGCAGCTTGTTCAGCGTTCCGCCCGCGACCGCGCCGAAGCCCGAGCCCAGCAGGAAGCCCAGGGCCAGCTTTACCGAGACGTTGCCCAGCTTCTTGTGCACCGCGGTGCCCATGATGGCCTTGGCGAAGATGTGGAACAGGTCCGTGCCCACCGCCAGGATGCCCTTGACGCCCGCGGCCATCAGCGCCGGGGTGATGATGAAGCCGCCGCCCGCGCCGATGCAGCCGGTGATCAGGCCGGCGGCCAGGCCCACGCCTATGGACGCCAGGAAGATCGTGGTGTTGTAGTAGGAGGGCATGTAGGCGGTCTTGCCGCCGATCACGTCGGCCGCCTCGACCAGGCTGAAGCCCAGGATGGGCAGCGCCAGGACCGCAAGAATCAAAAGTTTCTTGCGGTTTTTGATAATGCTCATGGAGACTTCGTAGTCCCATCTGGCATGGGCCCGGGTCCCCTCCATCATGAACTGGTATACTTCCCTAAAAAATCGCATCCCAACCACCTCCGGTTAAGTCACGCGTTTGGCCCCTCGGGGCGTCGCTACGGGGCGCCAACCCGCGCCCCCCCAATCAACCCTCAGCCGGGAGACCGGGGCTCACAGCCCCGAAAAACCCTTTCCCATCCCTCCGCGAACGGCATCCACCACCAACGCCGGGTCTTCGCCCTTGGGCACGAAGAGCACACGGGGCTCGCCGAGACATTCACCCGCCTCGTCCCGGCTGTGGGCCAGCACGGCCACCGGAAACCCGGGCCGCGCCCGGCGCACCAGCCGGATCACCGTGAGGGGGTCCATGTCCGGCAGCTCGGAGTCCATGACCAGCAGGTCGCCCCCGGCGCTCACCAGTTCCACTGCCTCGCGCCCCAGGGCGCAGCCCTTCACCGAGTAGCCCTCGCGGTTGAACTCCCTGGCGAGCAACTCCCGGATGTGGGGGTTGCGGTCCGCCAGGATGACGGTGAAGTCCGTGGATGCCGCAGTTGCCATGCCTCCCCATAGGCAAGAGGCGTGCCGGAATGTGAAAACAGCAACCACCCTGAATGACGGAACAAAAAAGGCGGCGGACCGAGTGGTCCGCCGCCTGGGTGTCCGTTTTCTTTACACCCGGTAAAGAATCAGGCGCCGATGGCCCTGGCCCCGCCCGTCCTGTTTCCCTCCAGGTCAGCAATGACGCTCCTGAGTTCGTGGGCGTGGCCGGAGAGGCCCTGCACGGCCCGGGCGAACTCGCCCACGCCCTGGGCCAAGGTCTGGGAGAAGCTGCTGATGTCTGAGACGGCCCGGGCGATCTCCTCGCTAACGCTGGACTGCTGCCCCGCGGCCTGGGCGATGCCGCGCACCTGGCCGGAGCTCTGATCCACCAGGCCCACGATGAGGGCCAGGGCCTCGCCGGACTGGTCGGCCAGCCCGGCGGCCACGGCCACGGCCTCGGCCGCCCGCTTCACCAGTTGCACGTTGCCGGCGGTGTTGGCCTGGATGTTGGCGATGGCCTGGCCCACCTCCTTGGTGGCGTTCATGGTCTTCTCGGCCAGCTTGCGCACCTCGTCGGCCACGACCGCGAAGCCGCGCCCGGCGTCGCCCGCTCGGGCCGCCTCGATGGCTGCGTTGAGGGCCAGCAGGTTGGTCTGGTCCGCGATGTCGGAGATGACGGTCATGACCTGGCCGATGGCCGTGGCCTGTTCGCCCAGCTTGGC
>JBKICO010000268.1:0-5789 GCA_046567065.1 Acidobacteriota bacterium | reverse complement strand
GGCGACCCGAGCCGCCTGCGACAGATACTCTTCAACCTGGTGGGCAACGCCATCAAGTTCACCAACACAGGCCACGTGCTGCTGGACGTCTACACCCTGCCGCACTGCCCCCGGAAGGGCCACGTGAACCTGCACTTCAGCGTGACGGATACGGGCATCGGCATTCCCGAGAACAAGGTGGGCCACATCTTCGGCATGTTCACCCAGGTGGAGGGGAGCTACAACAGGCGCTTCGGCGGCACGGGCCTCGGCCTGGCGATCGTGCGGCAGCTGGTGGAACTCATGGGCGGCACCCTGAGCATAGCCACCGAGCTGGGGCACGGCACCGAGATGCACGTCACCCTGCCCCTGCGCGCCGAGCCGGAACCCATGCGCCTGGCCAAACCCGCTGCCCGGGCCTGCTGCCCGCCGCACAAGTCCGGCAACAAGGTGCTCGTGGTGGAGGACGAGAGCATGAACCGCCTGACCGCCGTGCGCTTCCTGCAACACCTCGGCTTCGATCCCGTGGGGGTGGCGGACGGGCATCAGGCCTTGGACATCCTGACCCAGAGCCGCTTCGACGTGGTGCTCATGGACATTCAGATGCCCGAGATGGACGGGCTGGAGGCCACCAGGCGCCTGCGCAGCGGCGGCACCATCAACCGCAACGTGCCGGTGGTGGCGCTCACCGCGCACGCCATGTCCGGCGACAGGGACAGGTTCCTGGCGGCGGGGATGGACGAATACCTGACCAAACCCATGGAGATGAACGCCCTGCGGGAGGTGCTCGCCAGGCTGCTGCCCGGAGCCGCCGGGGATTTCGCCCCGGCAGGGGGCCAAGGCTGAGCGGCGTGACGCTCAGTCCCACTCGCAGCGGCAGGCGGGCCCGTCCATGACGCAGCGGACGCCGAAGGCCCTGTCCCGGCCGCCCCGCTTGGCCTCGTAGAGGGCCTTGTCGGCCGCGTCCAGCAGGTGTTGCGGGAAGGAATCCTCACTGGGGCGGGCCGTGGCCACGCCCAGGCTCAGGGTCACGTGCTGCACGCCCTCCACCTCCGTACCGGCGTGGGGGATGGCCAACATGCGCACCCTGGCCAGCACTTCCTCGGCCAGCTCCATGGCGCCGTCGTGGTCCGTGCCGGGCAGCACCATGGCGAACTCCTCCCCGCCGAAGCGGGCCACGAAGTCCGCCGGGCGCCGGGCCGCCCCTGAGAGCATCCTGGCCACCTCGCGCAGGCAGTTGTCGCCCTCCAGGTGGCCGTAGAAGTCGTTGTAGGGCTTGAAGCAGTCGATATCCGCCATGACCAGCGACACGGGCCTGCCCTCCCGGGCGGCCCGCCGCCATTCGCGCTCCAAGGTGTCGTCGAGGCTGCGGCGGTTGTTGAGCCCGGTCAGGCCGTCGGCCATGGACATGCGCAGGAGCGCATAGTTGGCCTGCTCCAGCTCCTCCTTGATGCGCGTCAGCTCCGCCACCTTCTCGCCCAGCTCCTTGCGCTGCCTGTGCAGCTCCAGGAACACGGCCACCTTGCCCAGCAGAATGTCTGGATTGATGGGTTTGTGCAGGAAATCCACCGCGCCGGAGGTGTAGGCCCTGAACACGTGGCCCTCGTCGTAGGCGGCGGCGGTCAGGAAGATGATGGGGAGGGTGCGGTGCTCGGGCTGGGCGCGCATCAGCCCCGCGAGTTCGTAGCCGTCCATGCCGGGCATGCGCACGTCCACGATGGCCAGGGCGAAGTTGTCGTTGAGGGCCGAGCGCAGGGCCTGCTCCCCGTCGAGAGCCTTCACGCAGGCGACGTCGAGCGAAGAGAGGACGCAGGACAGGGCCGTCAGGTTCTCGTTCCTGTCGTCCACCAGCAGGATCTTGTCCCGCGCGTCATTCCCGACGCATTGATTCCGAAGTGATTGCGGCGTCATGCAGAAACCGGGTGCAGGCGGGCGAAAGCGCCGTCCGGCTACCTCCCCGGACGGCGGGCGACTACTAACGCCCAATTATCCGCATTTTCAATTGCACACTTTTCCGGTCTGGTAAAGATCAGCGCAAACAAATGTGTAAACTGGAATCATCCCCCGCCCTTGGGATTATAGCCCAAGCGGGTTCTTCTGCCCCCGCATCCTGCGCCACAGCGTGAAGCGGCTGACGCTCAGCCCCCTGGCCGCCTCGCTCACCCGGCCGCCGCAGCGCTCCAGCGCCTCCCGGATGCGCTCCCGCCCGGGGTGGCGCGGGGCCGCCCAATCACACTCCGCCTCCCCCCGTCCTTCCGCGCCCCTCCGGAATGCATTCGCAGCCATATGCCGCGACTTGCCTATGAACCCGTATTGGCCCATAGATACACCAGATTGCCCACGATACCGGAGGCCCGCCCATGACGCGCGTTCTCGCACTGGCCCTGACGGCCCTGGCCCTGCTCGCCGCCCCCGTTATGGCTGGGGATACTTACGAGATGATAAAAAAGCGCGGCGAGCTGCGTTGCGGCGTGGGCGACGCGGTGCCCGGCCTCTCCATGCGAGGCCCCGGCGGAACATGGCAGGGCATGGAGATCGACTTCGCCCGCGCCGTGGCCGCCGCTGTGTTCGGCGACCCGGCCAAGGCCGCCTTCCTGCCCCTGGAGACCGCCGGGCGCTTCCCAGCCCTGCTGGCCAAGCAGGTGGACCTGCTGGGGCGCAACACCAGTTGGACGCTGGGACGCGAGGCCAAGCTCCGGGTCAGTTTCGCCGGGCCGCTGCTCTTCACGGCCCAGGCCGTCATGACGCGCAAGGCCGACGCCGTGAAGGACGTGAAAGGCCTGGACGGCGCCAAACTCTGTCTCTCCAAGGGAACGACCCACGCCCAGGGGTTGAGCGACCTCTCCGCCATGAACGAGGTGAAATTCGAGCCCGTGCTTGGCGAGAGCACGGAAAAGGCCCGCGACCTCTTCCTCCAGGGCCAATGCAAGGCCCTGATCGCCGACAGGATCGTGTTGGCGGGTTTTCAGTCCCAATTGGGCGAGCAGGCCGGGGAGTACGAGGTCTTCGCCGTCCCCGGCACGGCCGAGATCATAAGCCCGGTGGTGCGCGCCGACGACAACGAGTGGCGATTGGCGGTGAGCGGCGTGCTGGCCGCCCTGGTCCATGCGGAAGCAGCCAAACTGACGCGGGAGCGGGCCTCGGCCCTGCTCAAGGGAGGCGCGGAGGCCCAGCCGGACGAAGCGGCCCGCAAGCTGCTGCGCGACGCCGACGGCTTGGCGAAACCCCTGGGTATGCCCCCGGGTTGGGCGCTCAGGGCCATCGCCGCCGCAGGCAACATCGGGGAGATGTTCGAGCGCAACGTCGGCGCGGAAAGCCAGCTCAAATTCGACAGGCGCTTCAACCGGCCCTGGTACGAGGGCGGCCTGATGTACGCCCCGCCCTTCTGAACCCGGAATCCGCACCAGGGAAGAACGCCATGCCTGAGTACCAAGCCTATCTCGTCTTCATCATATTCGGGGCCGTCATCCTGGCCATCGCCTTCAACCTGCTGGACATGACCCTGGCGGCCATGCTCGGGCTCTCGGCCATGGCCCTGCTCGGCATCATCCACAACACGGAGGTCATGCGGGCGGTCACCGTGTCCCAGGGGGCGCTGGCCCTGCTCTTCGGGGGCATGGTGGTGGCCAGGGTGCTCGCGCCGACAGGCATCTTCGAGCACATCGGCACCCGCTTCCTGCTGCTCACCCGGGGCAGCGGCAGGCGCTTCCTGCTCTACACCACGGTCCTGACCTCGCTGGTCTGCGCCATCCTGCCCAACGCCACGGCGGTGATCCTCATCGCGCCCATCGTCATCCGCGTCTGCCGCGCGCTGGAGGTGGATTTCGCCGGCCCCATGATCCTGGTGGCCATGCTCAGCAACGCCGCCGGGCTGCTGACCCTGGTGGGCGACCCGGCCACCTTCCTGGTGGGCCAGGCCGCCGGGCTCGGTTTCATGGAATACCTGCGCAAGGTGAGCCTGGGCGGCCTGCTTGCCATCCTGGTGGTGGTGCCGCTGATGCCCGTGCTCTTCAAGGAAGTCTGGCGGGTACGGCGGGAGCTGCCCGAGGGCCTCGCCCCCACACCCATCGCGCAGCCCGGCTTCTGCCTTTTCGCGGTGCTCTCCATGCTGCTCATGGTGGGGCTGTTCCTGGTGGGCGAATACCTGCCCACCCCCATCGTGCCCCCGTCGGCGGCCATCATCGGGGCCACCCTGGCGCTGCTGGCCGTCTACACCGCCAAGGTGGAGCCGCTGGACAACGTGTTCCGCGACATCGACTGGAAGACGCTCATCTTCATCTTCGCCATGATGTGCTACGTGGAGGAGGTGACCAGGACGGGCGTGCTGGGCGGGCTCTCGCGCGGGATGCACGGCGCCTTCGGCGGCGACCTGCTCCTGGCCGGGTTCGCGCTGCTGGCCGGAATCGGCCTGGCCTCGGGCTTCCTGGCCAACATCCCCGTGGTGGCGGCAGCGGTGCTCCTGACCAAGGGCTACTTCGTGCTCACGCAGATCGTGCCCGAGGAGGCCATGGGCTTCGGCTTCGCGGACTGGCCGGACCACACCCTGCCCGTGTTCGTGGCCATGATGTTCGGCGGCACCCTGGGCGGCAACGCCACGCTCATCGGCTCCTCGGCCAACCTGGTGGCCGGGGGCATCTGCGCGGCGCAGGGCAGCCCCGTCTCCTTCGTGCGCTTCCTGCGCTACGGCGTGCCGGTGACCGCCTGCCAGCTCCTGGCCTCGGCCTGCTACGTGTGGGCTCTTTCGAAGATCATGATGTAGACGGGCTTGCGCAAAGGAGCGCGCCCCGTCTATGATGCGCCCTGCCGCAGCGTGCGGCCGCCCCGGAAGCCGTTGGGGGAAACGTCTAACCGTTGTGCGGCATCATGGACATAGAAACTGCGAAACGCACCGAACTCCCCAACATCGACGCCGAAACCCTGCGCTGGCTGGTGGATTTCGTCACCTGGAAGAAACGCAAGTCCCCCTCGCCTGGCCTGGTCTGCATAAATTTTCTTTTGGATTACATTGACTTGCGTGTGCACGACTACTACTTCCTGCACCGCAACTACACGCACCTGATGCCCCTGCTGCGGGCCTATGGCGACGGCCTGGGGCCTGTCAGCGGACTCGACAGGCTCGTCGAGGATGTGAAGAAGCACCTGGAAACCCTGCCCGGCTAAGCCGCGAGGACAACCGACCATGACCCGCCGCGCACTCCTCTTCGCCTGCCTCGCCGGGGCGCTCGCCGCCCTGGCCCTGGGCTGCGCCCGCGGCCCCATGACGGACTCGGAATTCCTGGGCTTCTGCCACTCCGCCGGGGGCCGCAGCGACGCCTGCGACAGCGTGGGCATCTGCGAGACCTACCTGCGCGGCGTCAGCAGCCACGACCCGGACCTGGCCACCTGCCTGCAAGGCTGCGCCGAGGTGAAGCGCAAGCTGGAAGCGGGCCACACCTTGTCCTGCTCGCGCTCCATCGGCGGCGGCTACGCCTGGTGCCAGCGCTCCTGCCGCACGCTCTACTCCGAATAGGCCGCCTCTTCCGGTTCGGCCGCCCCTTCTCTCCCCTCCGCCAGGTCCTGCCCGGCCCTCCCTGCACCCATCAGGCCCTTGCCCACGTCCCGCTCGAACTCTTTGCCCCAGCCGCAGAGCATCTCCAGCACGGGCATCACGCTGCGCCCCCGCTCGGTGAGGGAATACTCCACCCGGGGCGGCACGCTGGCGTGGGCCTGGCGCAGGATCAGGCCGTCGGCCTCCATCTCCCGCAGTTGCTGGGTGAGCATCTTCTGCGAGGCCCCGGGCAGCAGGCGGCGCAGCTAACCGAAGCGCCTGG
>JBKICO010000267.1:0-2809 GCA_046567065.1 Acidobacteriota bacterium | reverse complement strand
CAGGTGACGGTCAATACCCTGCCGCCCATCGGCACGTGTTTCATTTGCGACTGCAACTCCACGAACCTGGATTGCAAGACCGGGTGCCAGTCCATCACCGAGTTCACCCGCCGCCAACAGTGCGAGGCAGCTTGCGGCCAGAACCTGGCCACATGCCTGCAGAACGCCCAGGTGCTGCAGCGCGCCCAGGACGACCAGCGCGCCGCCGCGCTCTCGACCAACACGAAGGTCAGCCCGTAGGGCGAAGATATGGATGCTTATCAAAAGGCGGCCACCGGTGAGGTGGCCGCCTTTTTTTGGGCTTGCGCCGGAGAAGACGCTCAGCGCGACTGTGAGCCGGGGTGCTGGCGGATACCGGGGGGGCGATCAGGCTTGGGCGTTGTTACGCCTAGCGAGGGGTTCGGCGGACAGGCGCATGCCCATTGCCGCAAGGATAGCGGACACCGTTTGCAGTGTCGGATTCCCCCCAGGGGACAAGGACTTGTATAGACTCGTCCGGGACATGCCGGTTTTGTGCGCCACGTGCCGGAAACCGTACGCCAGGGCGAGGCGGCGCAGGGCAAGGCGCAGGGCCGGAGGGTCGTTCACACTCTCTTCCATGGCCGCACGCAAATATTCAGCGGCGAATTCCGGGTCGGCACGCAACTCTTCCACCACGGCGTCGTGATGGCTGATGCTCGCAGGGTTGCTTTTGCCGGTAGTTTTCATTTGTGCCGCTCCTCATGGTCCTTCTTGTTGGCTATGGCCCGCTCGACATCCGCCTTTTGGCTGCTCTTGTCGCCTCCGCAGAGCAACAGGACGACCATTTTGCCCACCATGCAGAAATACACTCGGTAGCCGGGCCCGTAGTCAACACGCAACTCGTGCACCCCCTCACGGACCGGCCTGCAATCACCTGGGTTTCCTGCCTCCAGCCGGTCCAGCCGAACCAGAACGCGTGCCCTGGCACGCCTGTCGTCCAGCCCGGCAAGCCAGTCACCGACAACATCCTTGCCTTCGGCGGTCTGGTAGCGTTGCATGGTGTACACGCCCAAACTGTATCCTTCAGGATACAATTGTCAATACGCATTCAGCACGACAGCCAGCGCGGCACGGGCGGGTTATCGCGGCCTGGCCCAGTGCGCCAAAAACAGAGGCCGCGGCTTTCGCCACGGCCCCTCCCTGACTTTCTCTTCCCGCCGCGCCTAGAAGTAGCGCATGCTGGTCTTCTTGAATTCCTTCCTGCTCTTGAGCACGTCGTACTCCTCCAGGCCGCTCAGCCGGACCAGTTCGGCCACGGTCTGCGCGCACTCCTCCGGGGTCTTGGCGTGCACCATCGTGTACAGGTTGTACGGCCAGTCCATGCAGTTCACGCGGTGGTAGCAGTGCGAAATCTCGGGCCGCGCGGCCATGAAGGCCCCCATGCGGGGCATATCCTCGTCGTCAACGTACCAGGCCACCATGGCGTTGGAGCCGTACCCAGCCTTCTGGTGGCGCAGGGTGGCCCCGAAGCGCCTGATCTCGCCGCGCTGCTTCATGCCGCGCACCAGCTCCAGCACCTCCTCCAGGCTCGCGCCCGCCTGCCTCGCCACCTCGGCGAAGGGTTCGGGCACATCGGGCAGGTCGCCCTGCACCAGCGCGAGGATGCGCCGCTGCGTTTCCGTGAACTGCTTGGCTCCGCTCATTTCGTCTCCTTTCGACCCTACGGATAACGCCTTTATCTCTAGCGGCAACCTGTGCTACTGGCAATCCCGGCGGGGCGGCCCAGGCAACCCCGCTTCAAGCCTCCCGCCAACATTTCAGGAGCCTCCCATGAAGATCGCCATCATCGGTGCCGGCAGTTGGGGCACGACCCTGGCCGACCTGCTGGCCAACAAAGGTATCGAGGCCACCCTCTGGGTGCGCGAAATGGAACTGCTGGCCTCCATCAAGGGCACTGGCGAGAACACCTGGTACATGCCGGGCGTGAAGCTCGCCCCCAGCCTGCAGATCACCATGGACCTGCCCAAGCTCTGCGCCGAGCACACCCTGTTCCTCATGGCCGTGCCCAGCCAGTTCCTGCGCGCCGTCCTCGGCGAGATGCGCGAGCTGCTGCCCAAGAACCCGGCCATCATCTGCGCCAGCAAGGGCATCGAGCTGGACACCGGCAAGACCATGTCCGAAGTCTGCGAAGAGGCCCTGGTGGGCAAGAAGCACCGCTTCGCCGTGCTCTCCGGCCCCAGCTTCGCCTACGAGGTCATCCGGCGCATGCCCACCGCCATCAGCCTGGGCTGCAAGGACAAGGACCTGGCCAAGCAGGCCCAGGAGATCTTCGCCACCGACTACTTCCGCGTCTACACCAACCCCGACGTTCGCGGGGTGGAGCTGGGCGGCGCGGTGAAGAACATCATCGCCATCGCCGCGGGCGTGGCCGACGAGCTGGGCTTCGGCTCCAACGCGCGCGCCGCGCTCATCACCCGGGGCCTGGCCGAGATGACCCGCCTGGGCGTGAAGATGGGCGCCGACCCCAAGACGTTCATGGGCCTCTCCGGCCTGGGCGACCTGGTGCTGACCTGCACGGGCGACCTCTCCCGCAACAGGCAGGTGGGCAAGCGCCTGGCCCAGGGCCAGAAGCTCATGGACATCCTGGGCGAGATGAAGATGGTGGCCGAAGGCGTGAAGACCACCCAGGCCGTGCACGCCCTGGCCAAGAAGTTCAAGGTGGAGCTGCCCATCACCGAGCAGGTCAACGCCATCCTCTACGAGGACAAGAACCCCGCACAGGCCGTGCGCGACCTGATGACCCGCACCCTGCGCGGCGAATAAGAACAGGAATGAGAGCGGGGCGCTG
>JBKICO010000266.1:0-8739 GCA_046567065.1 Acidobacteriota bacterium | reverse complement strand
GCGCCGCCCAGATAGTGGAGCTCGTGCAGCACCTCGAAGCCCAGGGAGGGATGGCGCTTGACGCACTCGTATTCCTCGGCCGTCAGGGAGCCCGGTTTGAGCAGGAGCGCGTTGCTGAGGGTGAGTTTGCCGATGTCGTGCAGCAGTGAGCCCCAGTCCAGCAGGGTCATGAGGCGCTCTTCCAGCTCCATGGCCTCGCCGATGGCCATGGCGATGCGGTTCACCCGCAGGGAGTGCGCGGCCGTGCCGCTCTCGCGGTGCTCCAGGGCCTTGAGGAAGGCCCGGATGAGCAGGTCGTAGTTGCCGAGAAGCTCCTGGTTGGTGGCCTCCAGGCGGGAGACGAGCCCCGCGATGCGCACGCGCATGGCCTCCACGTCGCTGGCGAGCAGCCCGATCTCGTTGGCGCTGTCCACCTCCACGGGCTCGTCCAGGTGGCCCTCGGCGATGCGATGGACGCCCGCCGAGAGCTGCAGCAGCGGGCGGCTGAACCGCCTGGCCAGCCAATGGCTGGCCGCCAGCCCCCCGGCCACGCACACCAGGCCCACACCAAGGAGAATGAGCAGGTGGCCGTTGCGCAGGCCGCGCAGCTTGGCCGTGTCCACGGCGATCTCCACCACCTTGCCGAGCTGCGCGCCTTCGGTGGGCGCGAGCTGGAAGTAGCGGTAGAGCACCCCGTCACCAGCCGTGAGCTCCGCCTGCCCGGCGGCGAGGGCACGGTTCATGGCCTCACGGCGCTCGCCGCCGAGCAGGAAGTGTTTTCCATCGTCGCCGCTGGTGAAGGAGATCCCCGAGGAGCTGAACACGTGCACGGAGAGCAGCATGTCGTTGTCCCGCCGGATGTCGCCGGGAACGGTCTCCAGCCTGACCCCGGCCAGGCTGGCGGAGTGCCTGGTGAGCGAAACCCCCACCTCCAGCAGGTGCCTGCCGCCTTCCGCGGGCTGGTAGGCGAACTTCTTGATGCCGTCGTAGCGGCTCACCGTGGCCCGGTAGGTGGCGTACTCGCCGGAGCGGCGCACCTTCTCAAGGTACCCGGCGATCTCAGTGCCGGATTCGGCGATGTTGAGCCCCAGGTCCTTCTCGAAGGTGGTCAGCACCACCACGTTGGCGCCGTCGATCACGAAGAAGTCGATGTCGTGGTCCTGCGGGAGGCGCAGGGCGGAGAGGTCCAGGGCTCCCAAATCCCCGCCACTGCGGGAATAGGCCTCCTGGAAACGGCGCATGGCGGCGCGCATGCGCTCGTCCAGCATGTTCTCATAGAGGTAGTAGGCCCTGTCCTGAATGAGCAGCGTCCGGCGGACGTTGCCCAGCATGGAGCGGATCTGGCTTTCCCGGAATTCGGTGATGACGGTATCCAGCAGGTAGCCGTTGCCCGCCACCACGCCAGCCACCAGCACGCCCATGACGCAGGCGAGCAGGATGAGGAGATCCTTCCTGAAGGAATGGTACTTTATGCTACGGCCAGCCACAGATGCCCCGGTCACTGAAGAATGCGGTGAACAGAAACCACACACCAGCTCCGGCGATATCGACGGCACGTTGCCATACCCAATGCCTGGATGCGGTTATTGGTGCTCCAGACAGGTCATTATGACACATCCGGGAGGCCAGTCAAGGATGATCGGCCCAGAACATGGCTTCATCCCTGAGTTCCCGGGGCATGGTAGGGAAACACGAAGCCATAATTTCTCCAAAACAGAACCAGCTTGAAGACGGTATCCCCAAACAACGACCCTTATAGTATAGATTTGCCATTTCCCTCCAACGCCTCGGGAAACCTCGCAGCGCGCCCGGTGACGGCAAAAGAAAAGGCCGGGGTTTCCCCCGGCCTGTGTTGCATCAGCAGCCAGCATCGTCCCTCCGCTGCCCTTTCAGGGCGATGCGGCCAGGCGGTCACGCTGGCGCAAGGCGGATGCTACCAGCGGCCGCCGCCACCGCCGCCACGGTTGTAACCGCCACCGCCGCCACCGCTGCGGGGCTTCTCCTGGGCTTCGTTGACCTTCAGGGTGCGGCCGCCGAGCTCCTTGCCGTCCATGCCCTGGATGGCGGCCTTGGCGCCTTCCTCGTCCATCTCGACGAAGCCGAAGCCGCGCAGGCGGCCGGTCTCGCGGTCGGTGATCAGGCTGACGTTGTAGACTTCGCCGAAAGCGGAGAAGGCGTTGCGAACGTCGTCTTCGGTGGAGGAAAAGGACAGGTTGCCGACATAAAGTTTCTTAGACATAGGCTTGAAGCTCCTGTTTTGGCATGCTGTGTCTCGTCGCTTGGAGCTGCGCGTCCTTCATAGCCCAAGATCCAAAGAAACCATGCGCGTTGAACGTTGCGGCCCCGCAGGCAGGTTCCGCACATACTCAGCCGGTAGCTGTTATCCATGCCGCAGGCCTCTGCCTGCGGTCCAGGTACTGACTCGCGGGTGTCGCCACCCGAACATTTCGCTTACAGGCCGAATGCGGGCCATGTAAACACAAATTTGGCTCTCAAGGCCGCAGGAGGGCCGTTTTGTCGCCTCGCCGCCCGGCGGGGCTGGCTCAGGCCACCTCGCAGTGTTCGCACTTGCTCACCGCTTCGGCCTTGATGCGGTTCAGGGCGTCGGTCAGGGCGGAGAGCACGTTCTCGCGGATGTCACCAGCGACGATGATGAAGAGCAGATCCTCCCCGGGCTGGAACACGCCGTCCTTGGCCACGGCGCGCACCGCGAAGATGCCCTGGCGGGCCTCGATCTCCCGGCAGATGGCCGCGATCTTCTCACGGTCGGGGTGCACCTCCAGGCGCTCCACGGCCTTGCCCTCGTTGCGCGAGGTGGCCCGGACCACGCCGTTATGCACCAGCACCATGCCCACCTTTTCGGTGAAACCCGGCATACCCTTCAATTCGGCAATGGCTTTGGAAATGTCCAATCCGACCTCCCAGACCGCACGGCGGCGACACGATAGGGATCTTTTAAATCACAACGCCCTGGCGCGCAAGGCGCTGCAACGGCGAAATGGTCGCCCGCCGCCCCTGGCGGCCCCCTGCCCGCGGGGGAACTGTTTCCGGCCGCGCGCGATCCCGGCGGAAACACGCGCTCCCTTGCGCGCGGGAGGCCCTTTCCGTATCGTCGCGCCGCCCGCGCCGTAACCCCGGCCCGGCTGAACGCAACAAGGCGGCGATGTGGACGGAATATACGTGAAATGGGGGCTCAGAGCCGCCGCGGCGCTGGCCCTGACGGGGCTGCTGGCCGTGGCGGCGTTCTTCCGCGGTGGCGCGGCTGGCGCTCTCGGCGGCGCGAACATCTGCGCGGTGGTCCAGTGCACGGGCGCATCCGCCTCCGGCATGAGCGGCTCCGGGCCAACCGGCCTCACCTTCACCGGCGAATCCGAGATCGCCTTCGAACTCGACCGCGACAAGCAGCTTCAGATCGCCTGCCGCCTGGAGGGCCTCCAGGAGGCCGCAGGTTATGGCATCGACATCAACGGCCAATGGTTCTTCGACCGCCAGGCGGGGTCAATCCCGGCGCAGGAGGTTCTGAGCTTCTGCGGCAAGCGCGGGCTCAACCGGGTGCGCCTCGCCGCCACCGGCCCCGGCGGCAGGCAAGACTCGGCCCCTATGGGCACGGTGCGCTTCGCCGCCTTCAGCATCGAAGCCGCCAACGTGAACGACGTGTTCCCCTTCGCCAAGGCGGGCTATGTCCGGCGCTCGCTGGACATCCTGGCCGCGCGCCTGGACGCCCTCACGGACCCGGCGTCCCTGGCCGGGGCGCTGGCCAACCCTTACGCGGGCCTAGGGCTGTTCTTCCTTTGTTTGCTGCTGCTGGACGCCGCCGCCTCCGGCAAGGGGCCGCAGTCCATGCCGGGCAAGCTCCTGCGCGCGGCCCATATAGCGGGCCTGGGCCTGTTCGCCTTGCTGGCCGGGATCGTGGCGTTCAAGAGCCTGGCGGGCATGGCCCACACCCTGGCCCTGCCCATGGAGGGCAACCCCGTGGAGGGCCGCGAGCTCTACAAGGGCGCGCTCTTCCCCGATCTGCGGGCCATGTACACGGCCGCCGACGCCTACAACTACCTCATCACCATCTATCCGCCCGTATATTCCGCCCTGGTCAAGGCCGCCACCCTGTTCCTGGGCGAGACACTCCAGGCCTCGCGGGCCGTATCCATCTTGTTCTGGGCGGTGCTGATCGGCAGCCTGGGTTGGCTGATCCTGCGCGCCACAGGCAGCCGGGTGCTCGCCGCCATCGCCGCGCTCATCCTGGCCTGCGACCCCACCCTCTCGCAGTGGGCCGCCCTTGGCCGCCCGGACGCCACGGCCTGGGGCCTGCTGGCCCTGGGGCTGCTGGCCTTCCTCTCCGGACTGGAGGGCCGCCGGGGCCACCTGTACGCGGCGGCTGGCCTGTGCGCGGCGGCCATCTTCACCAAGCAGCAGACCCTGCCCATCGTGCTGGGCATGCTCTGTTTCGGCCTCTACGGCCCGCGCCGCGAGGACGTATTCAAGCGTTTCGCCCTGCCCTTCGGAGCCATCGCCCTGGCCACGGCTCTGGCGCTCAACGCCCTGACCGGAGGCAACTTCCTGTTCAACATCCTTGAATACCCTGTGGGCCTGAGCTCCCAGCCGGACTTCAACCGCACGCGCTGGCTGCTGGACCGGCTGGAGACCTACTTCTCCGGCAACTTCGCCATGACCGCCTCCTTCCTGCTGCTGTCCCTGGCCGGGCTGCTGCGGGGGGCGGGTGCGCTACCGCTCACCCTGCTGCTGGTCTACCTGCCCTTCTACGTGAGCCTGATGCGCAGTTGGGGCGCGGACACCAACTACTCCCTGGGCGTTATCCTGCTGGTCACGGTGGGCACCGTGGCCGCTTGCGCCCGCCTGTTCGACGGCGGGCGGCGCCAGGTCTGGCTGTGCTGCGCGGTCATGTGCCTGGCCCTGGCCGGGGGCCGGGGCGCGCAGGGCCTCACCTGGTCCGGGCTGCCCGCGTTCGCCGCCCTGCCCGGCGCGCCCTCGACCGAGGAGTTCACCACCTTCAGGCGGCGGCTCGGCAACATCACCTCCGCCATCACCGGGCCCACGCTGTGCGACTCGGAATCCTACTTTCTGCTGGCTGGCGGCAAGTCCGAGCTGTTCACCTTCGATTCCATGGAGATGCTCTGCTACGAAAAGTCCGGCCAATGGTGCTGGCCCTGCTCGCCCCTGCTCAAGGACATCGCCGCCAGGCGCTTCCATCTTGTGCTCCTGCGCAACGACATGGAGTCCGTGATCACGCGCACGGTTCGCGAGCACTACAAGCCCATCGAGGTCTGCGCGGAACATACGCTGCTCGTGGCCAAACCCTGATCCGGGCGCGCGCGGCCATTGCGCCCCGGGCCGTTTCGGGGCATTTTGGGGCATGCCACACCACGCTCTGCAGACAAGGCATCCGGCCGCCGCACCCTACACCCCAGACGACGTGCTGCACTCCCTGCCGCGCGGCGTGCTCAACGTGGACGCCGCCTGCCGCATCGTCTCCTTCAACGCCTACGCCGCAAGCCTTCTGGAACTGGACGCCGCGCGCGACCGGGGCCAGCACCTGCCCGACCCCCTGCAGGAGCTGACCGTCCGGCTGCGTGCCTGCCTGGAGGGCGAGGCCGCGCCCCCGGCCCTGGTCAACGTGGACGGGAGGATGCTCCAGGTGGAGGCCTCGCCCATCCGGCGCAAGGGCGGCGTGGTCGGGGCCACGGCGCTCATGGGCGAGCCCGGCCCCTGCGGCCTGCCCGTGCCCGAAATCCCCTTGCGCGCGGTGCTGGAGTCGGTCTCCGAAGGCATCTGGATCTGCGACGGCCAGGGCACCATCCTGGACATCAACCGCGAATCCCAGCGCCTCAACTCCGTGCGCGCCGCCGACTACGTGGGCCGCAGCATCCGCTGCATCCTGGACGAGGGCCTGGTGGACCACTCCGTCACCCTGGACGTGCTGCGCTACAAGCGCCAGTCCAGCATCATCCAGCGCATCACCAAGACCGGCAAGCAGCTCCTGGTCACGGGGTCGCCCGTGTTTGGCGACGACGGCGAGATCTCCATGGTCGTGGTCAACGAGCGCGACGTCACCGAACTCAACGCCCTGCGCGAGGGCCTGCAGAACGCCCGCAAGGTGGAGGAAAAATACCGCAACGAGTTGGCCGAGCTCTCCATGCTGGAGCTTCGCCAGAAGGAGATCGTGGCGGACAGCCCGGCCATGCGCCACTGCCTGCACGCGCTGCTCAAGCTGGCCAACATGGACGCCTCGCGCATCCTGATCCTGGGCGAATCCGGCACCGGCAAGGGCTTGCTGGCCAAGTTCCTGCACCAGCACAGCCCCCGGGCCAAGAAGCCCTTCGTGCCCATCAACTGCCCCGCCGTGCCCGAAAACCTCTTCGAGGCCGAGCTGTTCGGCTACGAGAAGGGCGCGTTCACAGGCGCACTCAAGGAGGGCAAGGCCGGGCTCATCGAACTGGCCAAGGACGGCACCCTCTTCCTGGACGAGGTGGGCGACATCCCGCTTTCGGTGCAGGCCAAGCTGCTCAAGTACCTCGACGACTACGAACTGCGCCGCCTGGGCGGGTCGCTCTCCAAGAAGGTGGTCTGCGGCGTGGTGGCCGCCACCAACTGCGACCTGGAGCGCCTGGTGGAGCAGAAGCGCTTCCGCAAGGACCTCTTCTTCCGCCTGAACACCTTCATCGTGCGAATCGCCCCCCTGCGCGACCGCCGCGAGGACATCTTCGGCCTGGCCGAACACTACCTGGCCGGGTGCAACACGCGCTACAACAAGAGCAAGCGGCTCTCGCCACGGGCCATCCGCCTGCTGGAGGCCCACGATTTCCCCGGCAACGTGCGCGAGCTGGTGGGCATCATCCAGAAGGCCTTTGTGATGAGCGAAGGGGACGACATCACCGAAGCCATCGAGGAGGCCCTGGGCCTGGCCCCGGCCCTCGGGGCCACGCGCGGGCTGGTGGAGAGCACGGACCAGGCCAGCGTGCTGGCGCTCAAGCACGCCGCGGCCCGCTGCCGGACCACGCGGGAGATGGCCGCCTGCCTGGGCGTGAGCCAGTCCACCGTGGTGCGCAAGCTCGCCAAGTACGGGATCAGGCTTTCCGATTCACAAATGAATCAGAACGTGGTTTCATAAACGAAACCGGCGTAATATTTCCGTGAATTGGCCTCCCAGGCCAGACAACGGTTCAATTTTCCTGCTCAACGCATCACCGCCTCAGACCGGTTTACAGCCTCTCGCCTCCTGCACTGCTGTTTTTTCCGAATTTTGTGAATATCAGTTTGATTCAATCATGATTCAAACACATCATACTGATATTACACATGTTCAAGAAAAATGTGATCCCAAAATGAATCAAAACGTCGTTCAGGGAGCGCAAACAGTTTTGCCAACATGCTAAAATAAAACGGCTTTCCAAGACATCCCGCGCTGGCCTGCTTCTTGCTCAACTTTTTTACCTTTTCGTGAAAAGGTGCGGCACTGGCCCATTCCTGTAACCTCCTGCCATGAGGGATGCCCGTGGGACACTCAACTTCCTCCGTCCAAGAACTTCTCGAAATGCGCGACCGCTACGTGCCCAAGGGGCCGTTCAACGCGAGCCGCTACATCGCCGCCTCCGCCAACGGGGCCATGATCACCGACCTTGACGGCCGTGAGCTGATCGACTTCGCCGGGGGCATCGGCGTGGTCAACGTGGGGCACTGCCACCCCAAGGTCGTGGCCGCCATCAAGGAGCAGGCGGAGAAGTTCATCCACACCTGCTTCCACATCGTCATGTACGAACCCTATATCAAGCTGGCCAAGAAGCTCTGCGAACTGGCCCCGGGCGACTTCGAGAAGATGGCCCTGTTCGCCAACTCCGGCGCCGAGGCCGTGGAGAACACCGTCAAGATCGCCCGCAGCCACACCAAGCGCCAGGGCGTCATCGTGTTCGAGGGCGGCTTCCACGGCCGCACCCTGCTGACCATGACCATGACCAGCAAGGTCAAGCCCTACAAGTTCGGCTTCGGCCCCTTCGCCCCCGAAGTGTACCGCATGCCTTACGCCTACTGCTACCGCTGCCCCATCGGCCTGGACCGCAAGACCTGCAACGCGGCTTGCGCCGACATGCTCAAGGACTTCTTCATCGGAAACGCCGCCGCCGAGAGCGTGGCCGCCCTGGTGGTGGAGCCGGTGCTCGGCGAGGGCGGCTTCGTCACGCCCCCCAGCCTGTACTTCCAGAAGCTGGCCGCCATCTGCCGCGAGAACGGCATCGTCTTCGTGGCCGACGAAGTGCAGACCGGCTTCGGCCGCACCGGCGAATATTTCGCCATGACCCACCACAACGTGGCCGCCGACCTGACCAGCGTGGCCAAGAGCCTGGGTGGCGGCATGCCCATCTCCGGCGTGGTGGGCCGCAGGGAGATCGTGGACGCGCCCCAGGTGGGCGGCACCGGCGGCACCTACGGCGGCAACCCCCTCTCCTGCGCCTCGGCCCTGGCCGTCATCGAGGCCTTCGAGGAGGACAACCTCCTGGAGCGCGGCCGCGCTCTGGGCGAAAAGCTCCAGGCCCGCTTCGCCTCCTGGATGCAGAAGTACGAGATCATCGGCGAGGAGCGCGGCCTCGGCCCCATGCGCGCCCTCGAACTGGTGACCGACCGCGAGACCAAGGCCCCGGCCACCACCCAGGCCAAGGCCCTGGTGAAGTACTGCGTGGACAGGGGGGCTTTTAATTCCTTAAGATAACTCTGTATCCTGTCTGTCAACCCAGTTGTATGGGCTTCCATCTC
>JBKICO010000265.1:0-7912 GCA_046567065.1 Acidobacteriota bacterium | reverse complement strand
TCCAGGTCGCCGAAGGCGAGGGGCACCAGGGTCTGCTCCTGGGAGACGAGCCCCTTCTGGAAGGCCTCGGTGGCCCAGGCCAGGGCCACGCCCGCCGAGATGACGTCGAGCCCCTGGCGGTCGGACATGTCGATGAGCGACAGGATGCTCGCCGGGTCCACCACGCCCAGCATGGTGCCCACCGCGAAGTTGGGCTCGTGGTCGTAGGATACCTGGTGGATGGCGAAGCGGTGCTGGTCGGAGAACTGCTCGCGCAGCATGCCCACATGGATGCAGCCCACCGGGCAGCCGGAGCAGGCGGCGTTGCGCATGAGCACCTTGTCCGCGAAGGCCTCGCCGGAGCACTTGGCCACATCCGGGTCGGAGGTGGCGGTCATGTTGCGCCACGGCAGGGACTTGATCTCGTTCAAGGGCAGGGCGTTCACCGGGGTGCCGAGGTTGTGGTACTTCTCCATCATCTCGGTGTCGGTCATCTGTTCGTGGATGGCCTTGAAGAGCTTGGGGTAGCTCTTGTCTTCCGGCAGGCGCATGTCCCCGTCGCCGTGGATCACGATGCCCTTGAGGTTCTTCGCCCCCATGACCGCGCCAGAGCCCAGCCTGCCGAAATGCCGGAAGGTGTCCGCGTTGATGCAGGCGTAGGAGCTGAGGTTCTCGCCCGCCGGGCCGATGCGCAGGATGCTGCGGTGGCCGGAGTTGCCCGGCACCACCTTGCGCAGCAGCTTGCCCGTGGTGGCCACGTCCGCGCCCCAGAGGTAGTGCACGTCCACCAGGCGCAACTGCCTTGAGCCCACCACCAGGCAGGAGGGCGCGTCCGCGCGCCCCACCAGCACCAGGGCGTCCAGCCCGGCGAAACGCAGCGCCAGGGAGCTGCGCCCGCCAGCGTGGCTCTCGGCGTAGTTTTCGTTGTAGGGCGACTTGAAGCCGCACACGGTCTTGCTCATCAGCGGGAAGTAGCCGTTCAAGGGGCCGATGGCGAAGATCAACGGCTGGCGCGCATCGAAGGCCGGGGCCGAAACGTCGCCGTACTTGGCGAAGAGCATGGCGGCCAGCCCGGAGCCCCCGCACCATACGGACCTGCCCGGCAGCATCTGGATGTCGCCCTTGGCGGCGGCCAGGTCGTAAACCAGTACGCGGAAGTTGTCGGGGTTATTCTGGAACATGGCAGCTCTCCGTGCATGGCGCGAGGCGCGTTTCCGCGTCCAGCAGCGCCAGGCAGTCGTGCGGGCAGAAGCTGACGCACTGCCCGCAGTGGATGCAGACGTATGGGTTGGTGTCGGTGTCCAGCGCGATGGCGTCCACGGGGCAGGCCGCCGCGCACTGGCCGCACTGAATGCAGATCTGGCGCTTGAGCAGCACCCCCCCGCCGGACTTGCGCTGCGAGATCGCCCCGGTGGGGCAGGCCGCCGCGCAGGGAGCCGGGTCGCAGGCCACACAGAGCTGGGCCTGGAAGCCGCTGGTCAGGCCGCCCGAGGATTTGATGCGGATGCCCGCCATGTTCCAGGAAACCGACTTGTACACCAGCCTCGCGCACGCCAGGGAGCAGCAGTGGCAGCCAATGCAGCGCTCCATGCGGACCGCGCGGTGGACTTTCATATGACCTCCCAGCCGGTGGTGTGTGGTTTTCTCCGAAGTGGCCGGTGCGATGCGGGCCGGGCGGAGCGGGGTGAATCCCGGCTAGTAAGCCTGTCCAATACTCCGCGCCCGCGACGGTGGTCAATCGGATGATTGAGTGAAGGGCCGTCCTTGCGGTTCCGGGCCGATCGGCATTATCCCCGGCTGAAGCAGGCCCGGGCGGTGACTCCGCCCATCCGGAGGTTCCATGCGCATCCGCCCCGTACTGACGGTTCTTCTCGCCGCGCTGCTGGCAGCCAGCGCTGCCCAGGCCAGGGATGTCAGGCTCGACTGCCCCGCGCAGGTGTTCTTCTCGCCCAAGGGCGGCTGCACCGAGGCCATCGTCGGGCTCATCGACAAGGCTACTGCGTCCGTCTACGTGCAGGCCTTCGGCTTCACCGCGCCCGCAATCCGCGACGCGCTCATCCGGGCGCGGAAGCGGGGCGTGCAAGTGCTGGCGCTGGTGGACAAGTCCAACCGGGAGAACCCCAGGTCCATCATGCCCGCCCTGCGCGAGGCCGGGGTGGAGGTGCTCGTGGACGACCAGCACGCCATCGCGCACAACAAGCTGGTGCTGGTGGACGGCAGCACGGTGCTGACCGGAAGCTTCAACTTCACCGTCTCCGCCGAGAAGGACCACGCCGAGAACATTCTCGTCCTGCACAGCCCGGAGCTGGCCGCCATCTATCTTGAGAATTTCCGGATGCACCTGGAGCACAGCGCCAGCCAGTGAGCGCCAGCTCACTCATGAGGGCCGTGGAGAGCGCCGCTCACTGACGTGCTGGCTGTGGAGCACAGCGGGCAGGGGATGAGGCCGTGATGGGCGCGCAAGCTCCCCGGGAGCCGCGCGGGGCCGCCTTCGGGGCCGTTGCCGCCAATTCATGCCCCACCCCCCCAATTCTTGCCCCAAAAGCAAAAGGGCCTGCCGGTGTTCCGGCAAGCCCTTGCATTTCATGGTCGGGATGAGAGGATTCGAACCTCCGGCCTCTGCGTCCCGAACGCAGCGCTCTAGCCATGCTGAGCTACATCCCGATGCGAGAGGACGGTAACTATACACTTGTCCGGGATTTGGCAAGCATGATTTCGGGTTGTCGAGCGCCTCCTTTTCAAGTAGTAAAGGAAATGCCTTTTTTCGGTTAGTTGACGCGCATATCGGGGCGTCAGCTCCAGGACGGGCCCGGGCCCGATCAACTCAAAGGAACGCCATCGTGATAAGTGTTGTTGTTGTCGACGACTCCGCCTTCATGCGCAAGGCCCTCGCCTCCATGCTGGAGAAAGACCCCGAGATCAGTGTGGTTGCCACGGCCCGTGACGGTCAGGAAGGACTCGAGCTCATCCGCAAACACAACCCGGACGTGATCACCCTCGATATCGAGATGCCCCGCATGGACGGGCTCACCGCCCTCAAGCACATCATGATGGAGATGCCCAAGCCCGTGCTCATGGTCAGCTCCCTCACGGTGGAGGGCGCGGAGGCCACGCTCAAGGCCATGGAGCTGGGGGCCGTCGACTTCATTCCCAAGCAGCTTTCCAAGGTGTCGCTCGACATCGTGAAAATCGAGGACGACCTGCGGGCCAAGGTCAAGCAGATCGCGCGGCGCAGGTTCGTGCCGCCTTCCCATCTGCGCAGGCACGCCCCCAGCCCGTCGCCCGCGGCGGCCGCTTCGCACGCCCATGAGGCCGAGCCCCGCAGGGATTTCCATAAGCCATCCGGCAGCCTCCTGCACGACGTGGTGGCCATCGGCGTCTCCACGGGCGGCCCCCCGGCGGTGCAGAAGGTGCTCTCCGCGCTCCCGGCGGACTTTCCCGCCTCCATCATCATCGCGCAGCACATGCCGGCCGCCTTCACCGGCCCGTTCGCCAAGCGGCTCGACAGCGTCTGCCAGGTGAGCGTCAAGGAAGCCGAGACCGGCGACAGGCTCGCCCCGGGTAAGGTGTTCATCGCCCCCGGCGGGAAGCACCTCAAGCTGCACCAGAAGGTGAGCCGCGTGGAGATCGAGATCACCACCGAGCCCGCGGAAGCCCTCTACAAACCCTCCGCCAACGTGCTGGTGGCCTCCGCCGCCGAGGCCGTGGGCAAGCGGGCCCTGGGCGTGATCCTCACTGGCATGGGCTCCGACGGCCTCGAAGGCGTGAAGGTGCTCAAGCAGAAGGGCGGGCGGGTGCTGGCCCAGTCCGACGCGACCTGCGTGGTCTACGGCATGCCCAAGGCCATCGTGGATGCCGGGCTCGCCGACGAGATCATCGACATCGACGACATGGCCCAGGCCATCATGACGAACCTCTACAAATAAGCGTGAACCTCGTTCATTTATTGGACGAAAGCCGGGGAGCTTATGGGTGATCACGACGAACTGCTGAGGCAACTCGGTTCCGGCGATGTCGAACTCGAGCGCGAAGCCGCCTTCGCCGCTGGCGACAAGAAGGTGGAGGAGGCGGTGCCCTATCTGGCCAGGCTGGTGCAGAGCCAGAACCTCGGCGTTCAGGAAGCGGCCGACCGGGCCCTGCGCAGGATCGGGGGCGCGGCCGTGGTTCGGGCCGTGGCGCCTCTTCTGCGCTCCGACGATCCCCCGGCGCGCAACATCGCCATGGACGTCATGCGCGAGGTGGGCGGGCAGGACTTCCCCACCCTGGTGGCCCTGTTGCACGACGACGACGCCGACATGCGCATCTTCGCTTCCGACATTCTCGGCTCCACCAACAGCCTCATGGCCGTGGACCCGCTGTGCGAGGCCCTGCTCAAGGACCCCGAGGTGAACGTCCGCTACCAGGCGGCCGTCAGCCTGGGCGAACTGGGCAAGCCCGAGGCCGCCAAGTGCCTGAACAAGGCCATGAACGACGAGGAGTGGGTGCAGTTCGCCGTCATCGAGGCCCTGGCCAAGATACGCGACGACTCCTCCGTGAGCGCGCTGGTGGGGGCCTTGTCCAAGTCCACGGACCTGGTGGCCTCCATGATCGTGGACGCCCTGGGCGAGATAGGCAACGTCAAGGCCGTGGGCATGCTCATCAAGCGCCTGGACGAATCCCCGGCGGCCCTGCGCAACAAGATCTGCAAGGCAGTGGTGAAGATTCTGGGCGGCAAGTCGCTCAACCTGCTCTCCGAGAACGACCGGGCCAAATTCCAGGAATACCTGCTGGCCGCCACCTCCGACGAAGACCAGGAGATCCAGGACGCCGCCATCCTCGGCCTGGGCTACGTCGGCGGCGAAAAAGCCTCGGGCGTGGTCCTCGGCCTTGCCGGCTCGTGGGACCCCGACCGCGACCAGGACCGCATCGCCCTGGCCGTGAACACCCTCGCCGGCATCGGCCTGTGCCCCGCCCTGGAGGAGGCCATCCTCTCCGGGCCGCAGCCCCAGGCCCTGGTGGCGGTGGAGGCCGCGGCGCACATCGGCGGCGAGGGCGTCTCCGGCGTGTTGATGGGTGCCTTCTGGGACCGCGACCGCGATGTGCAGCGCGCCATCGTCACGGCCCTGCTCAAGGTGGCCGGTGCGGAAGCGGCCGACTTCTTCCTGGACGTGCTCGAACGCCATGATGACGGCAACGTGCTCAAGGCGGCCTTGACCTTCCTGGGGCAGAAGATGCGCGAGCCCCGCGCGGCTGACCTGCTCTTCGGCCTGCTCCACCACCCCTACGACGATGTGAAGGAAACCGCCCTGGACGCCTGCGTGGCCCTGGGCGGGCAGGACATGGTGGAACGGTTCCGGGCCATGGCCGGATCGGGTGACCCGCTGGACAGGCTCATGGCGATTTTCGCGCTGGGGCGCATGGACCCCGAAGCCAACCTGGACACCCTCAAGAACGCCCTCGAAGACGAAATCCCCGATATCCGCAAGATCGCCCTGGAGGCCGTGGCCTCGCTGTGCAACACGGACCTGGACGGGCTGGACCTCCTGGTCTCGCGCCTGTCGGACGACTCCCGCGAGGTCAGGCTTGCGGCGGTGGAGCAGATCGGCCATTGCTCGCTCACCGAGGGCAACGCCTACCTGATCCAGGCCCTGGACGACCCGGACGACTGGGTGCGCATCCGGGCCATGGAAGCGCTGGGAATGCGCATGTCCGCCGATGCGGTCCCCAAGCTCGTGAGCCTGCTGGACAGCCCCAACAAGCTCCTGGCCCTGCGGGTTATCGAGACCCTGGGGGAGATCGGGGGCAAGACGGCCTTCCGCGAACTGTTGGAAATCCTCAACTCTGAAGACCAGGAACTTGTCGAGGCGGCGGAGGCGGCCATTTCCAGGATCCAGACCGAACACGGAGAGAATCGCTGATGTCTTCGCTTTTCTCCAAAACGATATCCCTGCGCACGGAGCTCAAGATCTCCGACTCGGAGTTCGTGCAGCTTCGGGATTTCATCTACAAACTGGCCGGCATCTACATCGCGGACAACCGCAAGTACCTGTTGGAAAACCGCCTGGCCAACCGCCTCAAGGAGCTCAACCTCCGCAGCTTCGCCGAGTATTACAATTTCCTGCAGTACGACCCGTCTAAGAAGCAGGAACTCTCCAAGCTTTTCGAGGTGGTCACCACCAACGAGACCAGCTTCTATCGCAATCCGCCGCAGTTGGCCGTGTTCCAGAACAACGTGCTGCCCGAGGTGCTGGAGAAGCAGCGCAAGCTGGGCGCCAGGAAGCTGCGCATCTGGTCCGCGGGGTGCTCCACCGGGGAGGAGCCCTACACCATCGCCATCATCCTGCATGAGGTGCTCAGGAGCGAGATCAACTCCTGGGACATCCGCATCACCGCCAACGACCTCTCCGAGGCCGTCCTGGCGGCGGCGCGCAACGGCGTCTACAACGACTACACCCTGCGCACCACGCCCAAGGATATCGTCTCGAAGTACTTCATCGCGGACGCGGGCAAGTTCAAGGTCAAGCCCGAGGTCAAGCGGCTGGTGCAGTTCGGGCCCATCAACCTGAGCGACCGGGTCATGCTCAAGCGGGTGGACCGCTCCCAGATCGTATTCTGCCGCAACGTCATCATCTACTTCGACGACGAGATGAAAAAGAACGTGATCGGCTCCTTCTACGACAACCTGCAGCCCGGCGGCTTCCTGCTCATCGGCCACTCGGAGTCGCTGCACAACATCTCCCGGGCGTTCAAGCCCAAGCACTTCCCGGGGGCGATTGTCTACTTGAAGGAAGGATAAAGATTTCCGTTTGTTGGCCGAATGTGAACCTGCGGGTGCGGCTCTTGCCGGGCCGCGCCAGAGGACGGGGAACGTGAGCGCTTTCGTTGTGGCGATCGCCAACCAGAAGGGCGGTGTGGGCAAGACCACGACGGCGCTTTCGCTTGCGGCGGCGCTGGTGCTGCTTGGAAAGCGGGTCCTGCTCATGGACCTGGACCCGCACGGCTGCGCCTCGGTGCATCTCGGGCACTACCCCGAGAACGTCCCGTTTTCGGCCTACGACCTGCTCCTGGCGGAAACCTACGACCAGGGGCTTTGGGAGCGCAGCCTGCTGCGTGGGAAAGACGGCGGCATGGACGTCATCGCCAGCAACGTGAAGCTCACCGAGCTGGACCTGGACCTCCGGGGCCGCGACAACAAGGGAGTTCTGCTCAAGAACCTGCTCGGCGAGGCCGCCGGGGGATACGACTACGTGATCCTCGACTGCCCGCCCAACATGGGAGTGCTTCTGGTGAATGCCATGGTGGCCTCGAACCTGCTGATCATCCCGATCCAGACAGATTTCCTGGCGCTGCATGGCCTGCGGCTGATCTTCGACTCCATCCGGCTGCTCAACAAGGTTCTGCCCAGGCCGGTGGCCTGGAGGGCCCTGGCCACCATGTACGACCGCCGCGCGGGCGCCTGCAGGCGGGTCATGCTGTTGTTGCGGAACAAGCTCGGCGACAAGCTGTTCGGAACCATCGTCGATCTGGACACCAAATTCCGCGAGGCCAGCGCCTCCGGCAAGGTCATCTTCGACGTTGCCCCGGATTCGCGCGGAGCCCGGGAATACATGGCCCTGGCAAAGGAAATTTTGGCTTTATGAAGACCCTTGAGAACTATTTCGCCCAGGACGTGACCCTGCCCGAGACGCCGGGCGGCATGCCGGGCCTGACCAACTCCGAGAAGGCCTTCCTGGAGAAATACGTCGGCTCCGGGTGGGAAGGCTCCGAGGCCGCCGGGCAGCTTTCCCGGCCGGTGGAGCCCGAGAGCGTGCCGATGCCCGCCGGGCAGGCCCAGGGACAGGTACAGGGCGCCGGGCAGGCCGCGCCGCTACAGCAGCCCGCAGCCCAGCCCGGGCAGGACCTCGAGGCCGGGCTCATGGCCGAGCCGGAGCTGCGCCTGGTGAGCTTCCAAGAT
>JBKICO010000264.1:0-4530 GCA_046567065.1 Acidobacteriota bacterium | reverse complement strand
GCACCTGGTCCCAGAAGTCGCGCCGGGCCTTGGGGTCCACGCCCGCGGTGGGCTCGTCCAGCAGCAGCAGCTCCGGGCCGTGGATCAGGCTGGCGGCCAGGGCCAGGCGCTGCTTCCAGCCGCCCGAGAGGTTCTGGGCCAGCTGCTCGGCGTAGGGGCCGAGGCGCATGCGCTCGATCATGCCGTCCACGGCCCCCCTGCGGTCGGCCACTCCGTAGACCCGGGCCATGAAGTCCAGGTTCTCGCGCACGGAGAGGTCGCCGTAGAGGCTGAAGCGCTGGGCCATGTAGCCCACGCGGGTCTTGATGCTGGCCGAGTCCTTCATCACGTCCAGGCCGAGGCATGTGCCCGAGCCGGAGTCTGGCTTGAGCAGCCCGCAGAGCATGCGGATGAAGGTGGTCTTGCCCGAGCCGTTGGGTCCCAGGAAGCCGTAGATTTCCCCCGGCTCCACGCGCAGGGAGAGGTTGTTGACCACCACCTTGCCCCCGAAGGACTTGGTGATGCCCGACACGTCTATGGCCGGGCCGCTGCGCCCGGTGTTCACGCGCCGCCCCCTGCGGCCCCGGCGGCGAGGCGCACGTCCACGGGCTGGCCGGGCTTGAGCTGGCGGGCTGTCTCCGGGTCGAAGCGGGCCTCAACCATGAACACGAGTTTGGAGCGGAAATCCTGGCTGTAGATCACGGGCGGGGCGTATTCTGCCTGGGGGAACACGAAGCTGACGGTGCCTTCGAAGGGTTTGGGGCAGCCGTCGCAACTCACGACGACCTTCTGGCCCAGGCGCACGGCCCCGAGCGAATTTTCGGGGATGAAGAAGCGCACCTTGATGGCGTCGGGCGGCAGCAGCTTGACCACCGGAGCCCCGGCCTGGACCCACTCGCCCCGGTAGTGCAGCAGGTCGAACACCAGCGCGTCGCGCGGGGCGTTCTGTGATTTCTGGTCCAGCGACCATCTGGCCTGCTCCAGGTCGGCCTGGGCGGCCTTGACCTGGGCCTGCGCAGCAAGGATCTGGTCGATGCGGGAGCCGAGCTTGCCCGTTGCCAATTGGGCCCGGTAGTCGTCCAGGCGGCCCTTGGCGTTCTTGTAGGCGGTGTCGGCCTGGTCGTAGTCCTCCTTGGCGACGGCACCCGTGGCCAGCAGGTTGCGCCTGCGGTCCAGCTCCAGCCGGGTCAGGGCCAAGTCCGCCTCGGACTGGGCGATGCGCGCCAGGATCTGGTCGATCTCCTGGGGGCGCAGGCCCTTCTTGAGGTCCTCCACGGTGTCCTGGGCGCGCTTGAGGTTGGCTTGCGCCCGGTACACGCCCTGGCTCTCCAGTTCGTGCTCCAGCACGAAGAGTGCCTCGCCCGTGCGCACGGTGGCGCCGCGCGCAACGGGCAAATCGTCCAGCCTGCCCCCGTAGGGTGAGGCCACGTAGACGAACTCGCCTTCCACGTACCCCTGGTACACGCCCTCCGGCCCCTTCGAGCATCCCCAACAGAGCGCCGACGCGGCGGCCAGCGCAAGAATCAATCGTTTCATGAGGCCTCCCCGGCTGCCTTGCGGATCATTTCCGCCAGAAACGCGGCCATGTCGCCCGCATGGGCCGAGGCCGCCGTGCGCAGATGCTCGGGCAGTTCGCCGCCGAAGCGCCTGCGGATTGGTTCCGTAAGCGAGATGAAGACCATGGGCCCGACCATGGAAAAATACGTCAGCACCGGGTCGAGCCCCAGTTCCACGGCCAGGGGCGCGACGGATTGCAGGATGCGGCCCCAGTGGCGCACCACCGCGCCGGGCATGTTGCTCCCGCCGGAGGCCAGCTCCCAGGCCATGATGCGCGGCAGGCGCGGGTCCGCCCGGAAGAGTTCGGCCACGCGTTCCAGCACGGCCCCGAGCTGGCGCGCCGGGGAGCCCGGCATCCGCCTGCCCTGCTCCACGGCGCGGGCGACGCGGTCGAAGAGCGTGCCCACCACGAGCTCGTAAAGCCGGGCCTTGGCCCCCACCCGGTAATAGAGCATGGCCTTGTTGATGCCGGCGGCCTGGGCGATGGCCTCGACGCGCGCGCCCGCGTAGCCGTGCTCGGCGAACACGGTGGCCGCCGCCTGGAGGATGGCCTCCACCGGGGCGTCGCCCTGCGGCTGCGCGTGAGTTTCGGGCTGATTCATGACGGTCATTTACCGGGCAGTTTAACCAAGTGGTTAAACAAGGTCAACAGCGATGCGAACTTTCGCTGATGGCTCCCGTCTGCGGCAAGATCGCACTTGCATTGCGCCCGGTCCGTGCTAGAAGCAGTCCAGAAAAATAACACATGATTTAAAGCACTTGAATATAGATTCATTGAAGCCGTGCGTGGATGACACCCTCAACACAGGTAGGAGAAGCCATGGCGAAATTCATCGTATTTTGCGCGGACGGAACCTGGAACGGGCCGGATTGCGAGGATGCCGACAATGACAACCTCCCCGACATCACCAACGTGCTCAAGCTCTACCGGCGGCTTGAATGCGATTCGCCAGTGGTATCCCGGGACAGCGAGCAGGAGTGCGCGCTCACCTCCGGTGGCTCGACCAGGATGATCGCCAAATACCTCCACGGAGTGGGCCACAGTGACAACAGGCTCGTGCAGGCCCTGGGCGGGGCTTTCGGGGCGGGCATCATCGGGCGCATCGTGCGCGGCTACACCTTCATCTCGCGCAACTACGAGGAAGGGGACAGGATTATTCTGGTGGGGTTCAGCCGTGGGGCCTACACCGTGCGCGCCCTGGCGGGCATGATCTGCGCCATGGGGCTCCTGGATGCGGGGAGGATGGACCTGACGGACCAGGACGCCGCCTACCACGCCGGGACTGCCACCTGGAGCGATTACCGCAAAAGCAAGCTGGCGGTCGCTGGACTGTTCGAGAAGATAACGGGCTTCCTGAGCGGATTCTCGGAATACCTCGGTACCCATCCCGAAGAGGATGCCCCCGAGGCCAGGCTCGACGCCGTTCTCCAGCCGTTCCAAGCGTACCTCGCCAAGCGCTTCCCGCCCATCTACAGGCGCTCCCCGCCGCCCATAGAGGCCGTGGCCGTGTGGGACACGGTAGGCGCGCTGGGCATCCCGTTCTACGACCGCAACCGGCGCGTGGACGTCTTCCGCTTCGCGGACACCGACCTGAGCGGCTGCGTGAAGCATGGCTATCACGCGGTGTCGGTGGATGAGGCGCGCACGGATTTCACCCCGACTCTGTGGACACCCAACGGCCGCGTTGAGCAAGCGCTCTTCCCCGGCGCGCACTCGGACGTGGGCGGAGGGTACCCCGCAAGCAACAAGGAGAGCGGCCTGTCGGATCATGCCCTGGCATGGATGATCGGCAAACTGCAGGGCCTGGACCTCACGTTCACGCCGCAATGGAGGCAAGGCCTGGCCCCAGACGCCGAGGGCTGCGCCCATGAACCGTGGAGGCACTGCGCCATGCTGACCGCCTCGCGCCAGTTTCCGGCCGCCCCGGAGCTCAAGGTGCACCGGAGCCTCATCAATCGGCTGGAACAAATCGTGAAGGCGGACCCCGATGCCACGCCCGCCCCATACACGCCGGGAAATCTGGCAGGCTATGCCGCCGGGGGGCACGCCGAGCCCGGGGTGACCGTCGAACCGTAAACAGGAGCCTCGACCGCGCCGGAAAGAAAAAAGCCCGGACGGTGGCACCGTCCGGGCTGGGTTATCGCGAAGGCACGGTTTGCCTTCCGACAGCGGGGGGCGGCCGCATCCGGTGATACACGCGGAGCCTGGGCGGCAACCGCCGCCTACAGCCTCACCGCGCTGCACCACTGGCGGGTTACGCCCGTGGCTCTCGTATGGTGCGGCAACCGCCGCCTACACCTTCACCTCGTAGCCCAGGTCCACCAGGTCGGCCCGCTGCCCGCCCCGGATGCCCCAGTTCTCGCGGGGCTGCTCGACCACGATCACGAACACGTCCGAAGGCTCCACGCCCAGGGCGCCGAGGTTGCTCACCACACGGGCGAAGAGCGCGCCCTTGGCCTCGGCGCTGCGCCCGGCGAAGGCGTGGATTTCCACCAGGGTGTAGCGCTCGGTCTTGCCCGGGGGCAGCAGCCAGTCGCCGGGGGCGTATTCATTCAGGCGGATGTTTCGGTCGGGCTCCGGGATGCCGAAAGCGGACACCAGCGCCTCGTGCACGGCCTCCAGGATCGCGAGTTTTTGTTCAGGGCTGCGGCCTTTGAAAACGCTGACGGCTACGAGCGGCATGAACTCCTCCGGTGGTTGCTGTGTCGCGCCGAGGGGCGCGCTTCGGGCATATGGGCGGGCAGCCGCGCACGCGGCGAAGGTATCGAGACCTTGCCCGGCTTGACGGCTTGGCGCGGCATGTATCGGGCATCCGCCCGGCGCGCCGCGCACGCGGAGAAGGTATCCAGGCCTTGTCCGGCCCGCTGGCTTGTTGCGGCGCGTTTCGGGCTTATGGGCGGAGAGCCGCGCCCGCGGGGCAGGCTACTGTGCCTTTTCCAGCTTCCTGGCTTCCTGCTCCTGGGTGGGGATGGCCCCCTTGGGCACGTCCGTGG
>JBKICO010000263.1:0-6875 GCA_046567065.1 Acidobacteriota bacterium | reverse complement strand
GGGATCCCACTCGGCCAGGATCTCGTCCTTCTTGACCATCTGGCCTTCGACCACCGCCAGGCGCGCGCCCGAGGGCAGGGAGTACTTCTCGCGCTCGCGGCCCTGGTCGTCCACGATGGACACCTGGCCGGACTTGCCCAGGACGATGGAGGCGCCGTCCTGGTTCTTGACCGACTTCAGGCGGTGCAGAACCACGCGGCCGTTGTTCTGGGCCGGGATGGATGATTTCTCGATTTCACGCGCCGCCGTACCGCCGATGTGGAAGGTACGCATGGTCAACTGGGTGCCGGGCTCGCCGATGGACTGCGCGGCGATGATGCCCACGGTCTCGCCCACGTTGACCAGATGCCCGCGGGCCAGGTCGCGCCCGTAGCACATGGCGCACACGCCGTGGCCGGACTGGCAGGTCAGCGTGGAGCGGATGGTCAGGTTGGGCAGGCCCAGCTCCTCGATCTTCATGGCGACGGTCTCGTCCACGATGGTGTTGGCCGGGATGGCCACCTCGTCGTTGGCGTCGAACACGTCGAACATGGTGGTGCGGCCCAGGGCCCGTTCGGCCAGGCGCTGCTTGATCTCGCCGGACTTCTCGTAGTGCTTGATCTCCAGGCCGTCCACGGTGCCGCAGTCCAGCTCGGTGATGATCACGTCCTGCACCACGTCGACCAGACGGCGGGTCAGGTATCCCGAGTTCGCCGTCTTGAGCGCGGTGTCGGCCAGGCCCTTACGAGCGCCGTGGGTGGAGATGAAGTACTGCGCCACCGAGAGGCCCTCGCGGAAGTTCGAGGTGATGGGCGTTTCGATGATCTCGCCGGAGGGCTTGGCCATCAGGCCGCGCATGCCCGCGAGCTGGCGCATCTGGTCGGGGTTACCGCGCGAACCGGAGTGCGTCATCATGAAGATGGCGTTGAAGGAGGTGTTGCGCTCCTGCTTGCCGGTCTTGGGGTCGGTCATCAGGTCGGTGGAGATGTCGCGCATCATCTCCGAGGCCACATCGTTGGTGGCCTTGGTCCACACGTCCACGACCTTGTTGTACTTCTCCGTGCGGGTGATGATGCCCTCGGCGTACTGGAGCTCGATCTCCTCCACTTCGCGGGTGGACTTGTCCAGGATCTCGGCCTTGCGGCGGGGGATGGTCAGGTCCTTCACGCCGATGGAGCAGCCGGCGCGGGTGGCGTATTCGTAACCCAGGGCCTTGAGCTGGTCGCAGAGGATGACCGTGGCCTTGGTGCCGGCGATGCGGTAGACCTCGCCCACCAAGCGGGCGATGGTCTTCTTGTTGAGCACGCAGTTGACCAGCTCGAAGGGCACGCCCTCGGGCAGCAGTTCGCCCACCATGATGCGGCCGGGGCTGGTGAGCACCATCTGGCCGTCCATGCGCACCTTGACCCGGGCGTGCAGGTGCACGACCCCGGCGTGGTGCGCGGTGATGCACTCCATGGGGTTGGCGAAGAGCTTGCCCTCGCCCTCCTGGAAGGAGCGCTCCACGGTGAGGTAGTACAGGCCGAGCACGATGTCCTGCGAGGGCACGATGATCGGGTTGCCGTTGGCGGGCGAGAGGATGTTGTTGGTGCTCATCATCAGCACGCGGCACTCGATCTGCGCCTCCACGGAGAGGGGCACGTGCACGGCCATCTGGTCGCCGTCGAAGTCCGCGTTGTAGGCCGCGCAGACCAGCGGGTGCAGCTGAATGGCCTTGCCCTCGACAAGGGTCGGCTCGAAGGACTGGATGCCCAGGCGGTGCAGGGTCGGGGCGCGGTTGAGCATGATGGGGTACTCGCGCACCACATCCTCAAGGATGTCCCAGACCACCAGTTCTTCGCGCTCCACCATCTTCTTGGCGGTCTTGATGGTGGTGGCCAGTCCCCTTTCCTCCAGCTTGGCGTAGATGAAGGGCTTGAACAGCTCCAGCGCCATCTTCTTGGGCAGGCCGCACTGGTGAAGGCGCAGCTTGGGGCCCACCACGATGACGGAACGGCCGGAGTAGTCCACGCGCTTGCCCAGCAGGTTCTGGCGGAAGCGGCCCTGCTTGCCCTTGATCATGTCCGAGAGGGACTTGAGCGGACGGCCGTTGGTGCCGGTGATGGCCCGGCCGCGGCGGCCGTTGTCGAACAGGGCGTCCACCGCTTCCTGAAGCATGCGCTTCTCGTTGCGGATGATGATGTCCGGCGCGCCCAGCTCCAACAGCCTCTTGAGGCGGTTGTTGCGGTTGATGACGCGGCGGTAGAGATCGTTCAAGTCCGAGGTGGCGAAGCGGCCGCCGTCCAGGGGGACCAGGGGGCGCAGCTCGGGCGGGATGACCGGAATGACTTCCATGACCATCCACTCGGGCCTGTTGCCGCTCTCCAGAAAGGCCTCGACGATCTTGAGGCGCTTGATGATCTTCTTCTTCTTGGTCTGGGAGCGCGTGGTCAGGGACTCCTCGCGCAGCTCGGTCCGCAGCTTGGGCAGGTCGAGCTCCTCCAGGAAGGAGCGCACGACCTCGGCGCCCATGCCCACGGTCACGGCGTCTTCGCCATAATGGTCGATGATCTGGAGGTACTGGTCCTCAGAGATCACCTGCAGGCGGGTGAGGCTGGTCTCCTTGGGGTCGATGACCACGTAGGAGTCGAAGTAAAGCACCTTCTCAAGATCCACCATGGTCATGTCGAGCAGGGTGCCGATCTTGGAGGGCAGGGTCTTCAGGAACCATATATGGGCAACGGGCGCGGCAAGCTCGATGTGGCCCATGCGCTCGCGGCGGACCTTGGAGGCGATGACCTCCACGCCGCACTTCTCGCAGACGATGCCGCGATGCTTCATGCGCTTGTACTTGCCGCAGTTGCACTCGTAATCCTTCACGGGGCCGAAGATCTTGGCGCAGAACAGGCCGTCGCGCTCCGGCTTGAAGGTACGGTAGTTGATGGTCTCGGGCTTCTTGACCTCGCCGAAGCTCCACTCGCGGATCTTCTCGGGCGAAGCGATGGAGATTTTGATGGCCTTCAGCGTCCGGCTGGAGAGCTGAGTGGCCGCCGTTCCCCTCATGCTGAACAGGTCGTCCAAGGACATGGTTACCCTCGTTGTGAGTTGTGGGTCGTCCCGTCTGTATCGTTACCGGACTAGCGCCGGGTGGCTTTAACCTTTTTCTCGTCCTGGATCAGGTCAACGTCAAGGCCGAGGCTCATCAGTTCCTTGACCAGAACGTTGAAGCTCTCAGGCAGGCCCGCCTCCAGGAAGTTGTCGCCCTTGACGATCTTCTCGTACATCTTCACGCGGCCGCCCACGTCGTCGGACTTGACGGTGAGGAACTCCTGCAGAAGGTACGAAGCGCCGTAGGCCTCCAGGGCCCAGACTTCCATTTCGCCCAGACGCTGGCCGCCGAACTGGGCCTTGCCGCCCAGGGGCTGCTGCGTCACCAGCGAGTATGGGCCGGTGGAGCGGGCGTGGATCTTCTCGTCGACCAGGTGGTGCAGCTTGAGCATGTACATGGCGCCCACGGTGACCGGACGGTGGAAGGCTTCGCCGGTGCGGCCGTCGTAGAGCACGGCCTTGCCGTCGTCGGGCAGACCGGCCTTGCGCAGCCAGCCCCAGATCTCTTCTTCGGACGCGCCGTCGAAGACAGGGGTCTTGCAGACGATGCCGTTCTTCAGCTTCTTGACGGCGGCGACGAATTCCTCGTCGTCCAGCTCGTCAACCAGCTTGATGGTGGCGGGCGTCTCGAACACGGCCTTGACCTGCTCGCGCAGATCCTTGGTGGCCATGCCCTGCTCAACCATGGAGGTGAGCTGGTGGCCCAGCTCCCTGGCGGCCCAACCGAGGTGGGTCTCCATGATCTGGCCGATGTTCATACGCGAAGGCACGCCCAGGGGGTTCAGCACGATGTCCACCGGGGAGCCATCGGCGAAGAAGGGCATGTCCTCCGCGGGCAGGATGCAGGAAACGACGCCCTTGTTGCCGTGGCGGCCGGCCATCTTGTCGCCAACCTGCAGCTTGCGCTTCACGGCCACGTAGACCTTGACCATCTTGATCACGCCCGGCGGCAGATCGTCGCCTTCGACAGCCTTCTCGCGCTTGGAGGCGTAGATGTCGCGCACGAACTGCACCTGGCGGTCATAGGCCTCCAGGATGTCGGCGATGGACTCGTTGATCTCGCGGGAGACGAACAGCCCAGCCATCTTCTTGACCGGAACGGTCTCGAAGACCTCCCACTTGATGGGGTGGTTGGCCTCGACCAGGACCTCGCCCTTCTTCTTGCCCATGAGGGTCTGGGCGATGGACTTGCCCTGGGCCAGCTCCCAGATCTTCTTGCGGGTCTGCTCGCCGATGCCGGCGACGTGCAGCTGCTCCTTGATGTCGATCTTGGCCAGCTCGGCGTCCTCGATCTGCTTGGTGCGGTCGTCCTTGTCGCCGGAGCGGCGGTTGAACAGACGCACATCGATGACCGTGCCCTCGATGCCGGGCGGCACCTTGAGCGAGGTGTTCTTAACGTCGCGGGCCTTGTCGCCGAAGATGGCGCGCAGCAGCTTCTCCTCGGGGGTGAGCTGGGTCTCGCCCTTGGGGGTGATCTTGCCCACCAGGATGTCCTCGGGCTTCACCTTGGCGCCGATGCGGATGATGCCGCAGTCGTCGAGGTTCTTGAGCATCTCCTCGCCGACGTTGGGGATGTCCCGGGTGATCTCCTCGGGCCCGAGCTTGGTGTCGCGGGCCACCACCTCGAACTCCTCGATGTGCATGGAGGTGAAGACGTCTTCCTTCACCACGCGCTCGGAGATGAGGATGGAGTCCTCGAAGTTGTAGCCGCACCAGGGCATGAACGCGACCAGCAGGTTCTTGCCCAGGGCCAACTCGCCGTCGCGGATGCCCGGGCCGTCGGCCAGCACGTCGCCCTTCTTCACCTTCTGGCCCACCAGCACGCGGGGCTGCTGGCCGAAGCAGGTGTTCTGGTTCGACTTGTGGAACTTGAGCAGCTCATAGGCGCGCACGCCGCCGGTCTGGGGGGAGAAGCCGTTGTCGTAGCGCACGATCACGCGCTCGCCGTCGGCGTAGTGGATCAGTCCGTCCTCCTCGGCCAGCAGGCACGAGCCGGAGTCCTGGGCCACGGCGCCTTCCATGCCGGTGCCGACCAGGGGCTGGTCGCAGCGGATGAGCGGCACGGCCTGGCGCTGCATGTTGGAGCCCATGAGCGCGCGGTTGGCGTCGTCGTGCTCCAGGAAGGGGATCAGCGCCGCGGAGACCGACACGATCTGGCTGGGCGAGATGTCCATCAGGGTGACCTGCTCGATGGGCACCGAAGTCAGGTCGCCACGCACGCGGCCGGAGATGAACGGGGTCAGGAAGTCGTTGTTCTCGCTCAGCGGCGTGCTCGCGGCCGCGACGATCTCGTCGATCTCGCGGGTGGCGTCCATGTAGACCACCTCGTCGGTGACGTGGCCTTCCTTGACCACCCGGTAGGGGGTCTCGATGAAGCCGAAGTCGTTCACCTTGGAGTAGGTGGTCAGCGAGACGATCAGGCCGATGTTCGGGCCTTCAGGCGTCTCGATGGGGCAGATGCGGCCGTAGTGCGAGGTGTGCACGTCGCGCACCTCGAAGCCGGCGCGCTCGCGGGTCAGGCCGCCGGGGCCCAGGGCCGAGAGGCGGCGCTTGTGCGTCACTTCGGAGAGCGGGTTGGTCTGGTCCATGAACTGCGAGAGCTGGGAGGTTCCGAAGAACTCCTTGAGCACCGCGGCCACAGGCTTGGGGTTGATCAGGTCGTGGGGCATGAGCGTGGCCACTTCCTGCAGGCTCATGCGCTCCTTGATGGCCCGTTCCATGCGCACCAGGCCGATGCGGTACTGGTTCTCCACCAGCTCGCCCACGGGGCGGACCCGGCGGTTGCCCAGGTGGTCGATGTCGTCGGCGGGGCCGTGGGTGTCCTTGAGGAAGATAAGGTGCTTGATCGCCTTGAGGATGTCGTCGTTGGACAGGGTGCGGAAGTCCAGCGACTGCTCGATCTTCAGGCGCGAGTTCAGCTTGTAGCGGCCCACGGGCGACAGGTCGTAGTAGTCGGCGCTGCGGAACAGGTTCTCGAAGAAGTTCGCGGCGATCTCGGGGGTCGGCGGCGAGCTGGGGCGCAGGCGGCGGTAGATCTCGACCTGGGCGGCCTCGATGTCGGCGGTCTTGTCCTGCATGAGGGTGTCGCGCAGGGAGCTGGACACGTCGGCGCCGGCGGTGAACAGCGTGGGCACGGTGACCATGCCCTGCTCCGCAAAGCGCTCCAGCAGGGCGTCGTTGATCTCGTCGCCCGCCTCGGCGATGACCTCGCCGGTGTCCTTGCCCATGAAGTCCTGGGCCAGGAACAGGCCTTCCAGAGCGCCGGGCTGCACCTCGATGCGGTCGATGCCGGCCTCGAGCATGAGCCTCCAGGCGCGCTTGGTGATGGGCTTGTCCGCGCCCACGATCACCTTGCCGTCGGGGTCCTTGACCTCGGCGAAGGATTTCTCCTTCCTGTAGAGCTCCTGGCGCACCTCGCGGAACACGCGGCTGCCTTCGATGAAATAGTTCTCGATGTCGTAGAAGTAGGACAGAATATCGGTCTTGGACATCCCCATGGCCTTCATGAGGATGGTCGCGGGCATCTTCCTGCGGCGGTCGATGCGGACGTAGAGGATGTCCTTGTGGTCGAAGTCGAAGTCGAGCCAGGATCCGCGCATCGGGATGATGCGGCAGGAGTAGAGCACCTTGCGCGACGTGTGGGTCTTGCCGGAGTCGTGTTCGAATATGATGCCGGGAGAGCGCTGCAACTGGTTGACGATGACGCGCTCGGTCCCGTTGATGATGAAGGTGCCCTTCTCGGTCATCAGGGGCACGGTGCCGAAGTAGATCACCTGCTCTTTGATGTCGCGGATGGTGCGGTTTTCGGT
>JBKICO010000262.1:0-4574 GCA_046567065.1 Acidobacteriota bacterium | reverse complement strand
CTTACCAGACGCGGAGTGCCTCTCCACCTGCACGGGCGCAACATGGGCGGCGGCTTCTTCAAGGCCGTGAAGGCCCACCTGGCCGCCGGGCTGGCCGTGAGCGCCCACCCCCGGGCGGCCCTGGCCCTCACGGACGACCCGCCCTCCCTGGAGCGTCACGGCATAATCCTGAGCGAGCGCTGCCCGGCAGGGCACGTGGCCGTGCACCAGGCCGACTACGACCCGGGCTTCTGGCAGGGCCTGCTGGCCCAGGCCGGGCTGGAGCCGCCGGACCTCGTTCTGGCCTGCGCGCAGGACCACGGACACCACCCCGGGCAGTCCAGCCGCATCGGGCGCTTCCGGCTCTGGCAGGGCGCGCTGGAGCGCACCTCCGGCAGATTGGAGGACATGCTCTACGCCGTTCCCCCCGCCGAGTTCACCCGCCTGGCCGAAGTGCACGACGCCACGGGCGGAGGCCCCGTCATGGACACGGGCCCCGCAGCCGCCCTGGGCGCGCTCTTCGACCCCCAGGTGCGCCGCAGCTCCGAGGAGGAGGGCGCCCTGATCGTGAACATGGGCAACAGCCACATTCTGGGCCTGCTGGTGCACCGGGGCCGCCTGTACGGCGTGTTCGAGCACCACACGGGCATGCTCCCGCCGGATGAGCTGGTGCGCCACCTGGAGCGCTTCCGCGCGGGCGAGCGGATCCACGAGGAGGTGTTCTCCTCGGGCGGGCACGGCAGCGCCGTGCGCGAGCTGCCAGCAGCGTTCCGGGCCACCTACGTCATCGGGCCGCGCCGCGCGGACATCCCCGGGTTGGAGGCCGTGCACCCCGCCCCCGGCGGGGACATGATGCTCACGGGCTGCTTCGGCCTGCTTGCCGCCTGGAAGCACACCCAGGGCGAGGCGCTGGCTGGCTGAACCCGGTTGGCCCCGAAACGTCGAACGCCCCCGGCATCTGGCATGCCGGGGGCGTTCGACGTTTGAGGGCCTGCTTGGCGGGGCTATTGCCGGGCGGGCGCGCCGGGCAGGGGCAGGTCCGGGAAGGCCGGGTCCGAAGCCAGGAGCTGGCTGGTGCCGGGCGGCGTGCGCTCCCAGAAGGTCCGGTTCAGGGGCAGGCGCATGGTCCAGGGGCGCTGCGGGTCGCCCCAACTGCGCACCATGAGCAGCGGCGGGCCTTCGGCCGGGATCTCGGCCATGAAGGCGGCCAGGGTCCGGGTGGAGGAGGGCTTGGAGCCGGTGCGGAAGATGGAGTCGTCAGGGCCTTTCGAGGTGTCCAGGCCCAGGAGCTCGAACTCCTCCAGTGTGTGGCTCTTGGAGCGGGCCAGCAGGGCCTTGCTGCCCTCCAGGCGGGCCGTGCTGCTGTGGCCCACCGTGACGTTGGCCGAGGCCAGCTCCGGGGCCAGGAAGTGGTTGGTGTGGATGAGCGTGCCGCCGCGCATCGCGGGCCCCCGGCCCGTGGGCTCGTTCTCCCGGACGGCCACGGCCCCTTCCGGGGCCACCTCCACCCAGGCCGTCTTGGTGGAGTCGGCCAGCATGTAGATCACGGGGGCGTGCTCCCCGAACCACTCCCGGTTGGCCAGGGCTTCGCCAACGGACCCGCTGCCGCTCAGCAGCCGGGCGGTCAGGGCCTTCACCCCGGAGGGGACCTTGCGCTGATCCTTGGGGACGCTCCCGGCCGTGGCGCTGACGATGGCCAGCCCGGCCTCGTTCATGCCCGCCACCAGGGTCTGCCTGCCGTCCACCAGGGCGTAGAGCCCCACGTAGGCCAGGCCCCTGTCCGGGCGCACCAGCACCAGGCGCGACCAGGAGCCGGGCGCGAAGTCCCGGTTCTTGGCCAGCAGCGACCCGCCGCCCGAGACGTCGCCCACGGCGGACCAGAGCGTGCAGGCCCAGCCGCCGGTGGAAGGCAGGATGAACGCCACGGCGGCCAACAGCGCCGCCAAGGCTCCGGCACGCCGCGAAAGGGGGCGCGCTGCGCCCGACGGGACGCCGCAACGGCGCCCCCAGGGGAACGGAAAGCCTGTGAATCCCATGTCGCACACTCCTGCGCGGTCTACGGGCCGGGCGGCCGCAGCTCGGGGCGATGCCGGGGGGCGGCCCCGCCGCGGCCTAGCCGAAGATGCAGACGTACTGCGCCAGGCCTTCCTCGACCACCATCTCGAAGGAGGTGTTGGCCGGGATGGAGAAGGACTGCCCGGGGCCGTAGGTGCCCCATTCGTCCTCGCCGTCCACCTTGGCCCGGACGCTGCCCGCGATGATCTCCATGATCTCGGGGTCGCCGGTGGTGAAGGTGTAGCTGCCGGACTGGCACACACCCAGGGAGCGGCGCACGCCGTTGGCGTCGGTGATGGAGTGGCTGACGACCTTGCCCTGGAAGAAGACGTTGGCCAGAGCCTTGGCGTCGACGTTCTTGAAAATCTCGGGGGACTGCATGGTGGTGGGGCCTCCTGTTTTGAGCGGACGGTCACATGCCGCAGTTGTAGCTGATGGGGCCGAGGATATCCATGAGCAGCCTGCCCACCTTGAATTCGTGGCCCTGCAGCGGGAACTCCTCGACGAGGTCGGTTCCGAAGGCCACTTTGCCCGGCGGGAAGGAAATCCGCAAGGGCACGGTCTCCTGAACGCGCTCGTCGCAGAGGCTGGGGGTGCGGTCCGGGGCGAAGGTGCGGGTGGAGCCGTCGGGCAGGGTCACCTGTATGGTGTTCATGGGGGCGGCGATGGACTCCACAGAGCCGTCGGGCGCGAAGCACAACGAGTTGCAGTCTCCGTGGATGCCCAGGGCGTCGGGGTCGAAGGCCTCGATCCTGCCGATGGGCGTGGGCACGCCGAGCATCTTCTCCGGCTCGAAGGAGCGCAACTGCCCGCCGGGATGAAACGCGATGCCCACCCGGGCGCGCTGCAGGCCCAGCGGGGTGTCGATCTCCACGGATTCGCCTGGCCAGAGCGTCACGCTGCGCAGCTGCCCGCCGGGGTGGAACTGCAGGCCCACCATGCGCGCGGTGATTTCGCCCGCCGGGGTGTCGATGGTCAGGGGCTCGCACAGGGCGGCCTCCTCCTTCTCGGTCCAGTAGCCGGAGAGCTTGCCGTTGAGCGGGAACACGCGGCGCAGGCTGCCGTCGGGGTAGAAGTTGAGCATCTCGGCCATGATCTCGCCCAGGGGGGTGGCCACGGGCGTGCGGTTTTCCAGGGCGATGCCGCGTAGCGTGCCGTCTGGGTGGAAGAGCAGCGGCTCCACCTTGGGGCGGCGCATGTCGTCCGTGGAGTGCTGGGGCGTGAGCCTGCCCCAGGGGGTGTCCAGGGTGTTGGGGCCTTCGGGAACGCAGGAGACCACGGCCCCTTGCGCGTCGGTCTTGATATGGGTCACGGAGTCCAGGACTCCGTAGCGGGTCTTGATCTTCATGGGTGTCACCTCACGGGCATGATCGTGCAGGTTGCGGAAAATGTCAAAATATGCCCGGAATGGGGCTTGGGCAAGCTGGCGTGCGCCCCCCGCCGGGGGCTTCAGGATGCAGGGATGATAAATAGTGAAAAATCAAGCCAAAAGCACACGGTTCGCGTTGAAATGCGTTTGACTTGCGGATAAGACGCTTTCATGCCGGGAAAGACGATACTCTTCGTGGCCCAAGCCCACACCATCACACCGCTGTTCGGGCACTTCAAGGATGCCGGAATGGAGGCGGGCATTGCGGACACTCTCTCCGGCGCGCTGGCCTTCATCCGCAAGTCCCGCCCGTGCCTGGTTTTCAGCCAGGCCAAGATCGGCGGGGCCTACAACGCAGCCGCGCTGCTGGCCGCCGGGCGCGACGCCGACGACTTTCCCCCCGTGATCGTCTTCTCCGACCGGGGCACCGCCCAGGAGGCCCAGGCCTTCATGGAGCAGGGCGCCCGCGACTACTGGCTGGAGCCCCTGCTCTGGGAAAAGATCCTGGCCGTGCTCCCCGGAGTGGAGGCCTGCGTGGATGACGCCGCCGATGCGGCGGTTCAGGCCCAGGCTCCCCTGGCGGCCGCCGCGGCCATGTCGCAGGTTCAGCAGGGCATGCCCCAGCCCGCGAGCCCCGAGCCCGCCCCGCCCGTTCCCCCGAGGCCCGCCTCCCCCGGAGTGGTGGGGGAGCGCTTCGCCATCATCGGGGGCCACCCGGCGGTGCTGCGCGTGCTGGCCCTAGCCCGGCAGGTTGCGCGCTCCAAGGCCACGGTGCTCATCTCCGGCGAGTCCGGCACCGGCAAGGAGATGTTCGCCCGCTTCCTGCACGCCCACTCCGACCGGGCGGGCAAGCCCTTCGTGGCGCTCAATTGCGCGGCCCTGCCGGAAAACCTGCTGGAGAGCGAGCTCTTCGGGCACGAGAAGGGGGCCTTCACCGGAGCCATCGCCAAGAAGCTGGGCAAGTTCGAGCTGGCCGCCGGGGGCACCATCCTGCTCGACGAGATTTCCGAGATGGAGCTGGCCTTGCAGGCCAAGCTGCTGCGCGTGCTCCAGGAGGGCGAGTTCGACCGCGTGGGCGGCACCGAGACCGTGCGCGTGGACGTGCGCGTGCTGGCCACCACCAACCGCCGCCTGGAGCAATACGTTGAGGAAGGCAAATTCCGGCAGGACC
>JBKICO010000261.1:0-7009 GCA_046567065.1 Acidobacteriota bacterium | reverse complement strand
GTCTGCAGGGGGGGAGGCAGGTGGTAGGCCCGGATGACCCCCTCCTCGGACTGCTCCAGCGCCCGCTCCATGCAGGAGCGCAGCTCCTGCACGTTGTCGGGCCAATGGTACTGGCTGATGAGGTCGATGGCCGGGGTGGAGATGCGCTTGAACGGCTTGCCCGAGGCCTGGGCGAACTCCTGCAGGAAGTATTCGGCCAGGGGCAGCACGTCGCCGGTGCGGTCCCGCAGGGGCGGCACGTAGATGGGCACCACGGAGAGCGCGTAGTAGAGATCCTCCAGGAAACCGCCGGTGTTGACGATGTCCTCCAGGTTCACGCGGCTGGCCGCCACGATGCGCACGTCCAGGGGGATGGGCTGGTCGCTGCCGTAGCGCAGGATGGTGCCCTCCTGAAGGTAGCGCAGCAGGCCCTGCTGGGCCTCGGGGGTCAGCTCCTCCACGTCCTCCATGAACAGGGTGCCGCCCTGGGCCAGCTCCAGCAGGCCGCGCTTGGACTGCGTGGACTTGGAGGCCTCGCCCTTCTGGATGCCGAAAAGCGTGCGCTCCATGCTCTCGCTGGATTCAGCCGAGCAGACGAAGCTGACGAAGGGCCGCTTGCGGCGGGGGCTGTGGGCATGCAGCGAGCGGGCCAGGCACTCCTTGCCGGTGCCTTCCTCGCCCCGGAAGAGAACGGGGGAGTCGTTGCCCGCGGCCTGGTCGATCTGGCGCAGCACGAGCCGCATCCCCTTGGAGACCGCGATGACCCGCTGGCGGGTGTTCACCGTCTCGGAGAGGGCTTCGGGCTCGGATTCGAGCTTGGGCTTGGCCTTGGCCCGGTTGAGTTCATCCTGCAGACGCATGGCCGCGTTGGCCACCACGGAAGCGGCCACCAGCATGAAGTCGCGGTGGCGCTCCATGAACACGGGCGGGGCCTTGGGGATGTCGGCGCAGAGCACGCCCATGGCCAGGCGCTGCGTGGCCGGGGCCTGGCCGGGAACAAGCACGGGCACGCAGACGAAGGCCAGCTTTTCCAGGTCCTGCGCGGCACGGCCGTAGAAGTCCGGGTGGTCGGCCATGTTGTCGATGATCAGCGACTGCCGGGTGGCCAGGGTCTGCCCGGTGGCGATGGGCCCGGGGCCGAGCGGCGTGCCGAACACGGCCTCGCGCCCGCGCGAGAGCGAGAGGCGCTGGTTCTTGAGCGGCAGGTCAAGGAGCTCCAGATACGTCCTGTGGTAGCCCATGGACTCCACAAGGCGGTTGAGCATGCCCTCCAGACAGTCGCGCGCGGGCCGGCCGGGGTAGGATTCGTTCAGCAGGGCCCGCAACGCGTTGAGGAACTTCTGGGAAAGGCTCTCGCTGGAGGCAAAAACGTCCATGTTCCGCTCCCGTTCAGCCCAGAGCGGCCTTGGCGCCGAGCTCAAGGGCCTTGAGGTTCACCTCGGCGAGGGCCGGTTTCAGGTATTTGCGCACGGAGCGCTCCAGGGCGTCCATGCCGAAGGGCAGCGCCTTGACCGCGCAGGCCGCGCCCAGCAGCACGGTGTTGGCGCTCTGGGCCTTGCCCGCCTGCTCCGCCAGGGTGCGGCAGGGCAGGAACAGCGCCTGGGAAGCCACAGCCTGGGCCTTGGCCCGCACCGTCTCCAGCGCGGGGTATTCGGCCTTGCCCGTGGCCACCGAGAGCGGGGGCAGGGCTTCGGAGTTGGCGAGGAAGCGGCCGCCGGGTTTGAGGTAGCACAGGGCGCGCAGCCCTTCCAGCAGCTCGAAGCCCAGGAGCACGTCGGCCTCGCCGAAGGTGATCTTGGGGCTCAGGTAGCCGATGAGCACCGTGGACTCCACCACGCCGCCGCGCTGGGCCATGCCGTGGATCTCGCCCGAGGTGACGGGCAGGCCCTCGTCCAGGGCGGTGAGGGAGACGAGTTTCGTGGCGGTCAGGGTGCCCTGTCCGCCGACGCCGGTGAGGAATATGCGTGTGCGCTGCATCTATGCGCCCCTTTTCTTTGCCTTGAACGACTTGTCCAACTGCAGGCAGAACATGCAGCCCGAGCACAGCTCCTCGTCAACGCGCATGGACCCGCCCTCCTTGACGAAGGCCGGGCAGGCCAGGGAGTTGAGCACGTCCAGGCAGCCCGCGCCGGTGCCTTCGACCACGGCGACCTGGGGCTTGCCCTTACCGGAGGTGCGGCGCTCGTGGATGACGCACGGGGCCTGGAAGATGATCACCCGGGGGCCCGCCACGTCCTTCATGGACTCCAGGGCCTTTTTCGAGGCCTTGTGGTTCAGCGGGTTCACGGTGACCACGTTGGACACGCCGCAGGCGCGCACCAGGGGTTCGATCTCGATGGGGCGCTCGTTGGGGCCGAGCACGGTGTGGTCCACGCCGGGGTGGGGCTGGTGGCCGGTCATGGCCGTGGTGCGGTTGTCCAGCACGACCACGAGGATGTTGTGCTTGTTGTAGACCGCGTTGACCAGCCCGGTGATGCCGGAGTGGAAGAAGGTCGAATCGCCGATGAAGGCCACGGTGGGCTTGCCGCTGGCGGTTGCGAAACCGGAGCCGGTGGAGATGCTCGAACCCATGCAGACCAGGAAGTCCGCCGCGGAGAGCGGGGGCAGCAGGCCCAGGGTGTAGCAGCCGATGTCGGAGGAGTAGTAGGCCTCGGAGCCGAAGACCTCGCGCACGGTGGCGTAGGAGGCCCGGTGCGAGCACCCGGCGCAGAGGTTGGGCGGGCGGTTGGCCAAGCCGGTTTCCGGGGCGCAGTGCTCGGGGGCGCGGGCCTGGCGGCCCAGGGTCAGGCGCAGGGCCTGGCGGACCATCTCCGTGGAGTATTCGCCCCACAGCGGCAGTGTCTCGCCCTTGCCGAAGACTTCCAGCTCGATGCCGCTGCGCTGCAGAAGCTGGCGGAGATGGTTCTCCATCAGCGGCTCCAGCTCTTCGAGCACCAGCACCTTCTTGAGTCCCTTCACGAATTCGAGCAGCAGTTCGTCGGGCATGGGGTAGGTGAAGCCCAGCTCCAGCATCTTGACCGAGCCGTGCAGGCCTTCCTCCAGCAGGGCGTCGCTCAGGTAGCAGCGCGCGATGCCCGAGGCCAGCACGCCTACCTCGCCCTCGCCGGAGAGCTTGTTCCAGATGGAGCGGGAGGCCTCCTGGGAGAACATGGCCAGCCTTTCCAGCAGTTGGCGGTGCTGCACGCGGGAGTGCGCCGGGATGGGCACGTACTGCTGCAGTTTGCGCTCGAAGGGTTTGCTCGGCTTCTCCTTGGGAATGCCGCCCAGCTTCACGGGGCCGCGCACGTGGTTGACGCGGGTGGTGGTGCGCAGCAGCACGGGCTGTCCGGTGCGCGCGGCCAGGTGCAGCGCGTCGCGGGCCATGTCCTTGCATTCCTGCGCGGTGGCGGGCTCGAAGCAGGGCAGGCCCGCCAGGCGGGCGTAGTAGCGGTTGTCCTGCTCGTTCTGGCTGGAGTGGCAGCCCGGATCGTCCGCCGAGAGCAGCACAAGGCCGCCGGGGGCCGTGATGTAGCTGAGCGTGAGCAGCGGGTCCGCCGCCACGTTCACGCCCACGTGCTTCATGGTCACCAGGGTGGGCAGGCCCGCCAGGGCCGCGCCAGCGCCCACTTCGAGGGCCACCTTCTCGTTGGTGGAGTACTCGAAGATGTAGTCGCCCTGGGGGCTCAGGCGGTAGAACGTGTCGGGCACCTCGGAGGAGGGCGTGCCGGGGTAACAGCTCACGAAGCCGACGCCGCCCTCGAGGGCGCCGCGCACGATGGCCTCGTTGCCCAGGAGCAGCAGCACTTCTCCGGGGGTATCGGCAAGAAGGGGATTGGTCATGAGGGTACTGATCCTTCCCTAAAGATATGCGTGCTTATTGCTTTTTGGCTTTGAGTTCGGCGATCTTGGCCTCGTAGAAGGCCTTGTTGCCGCCCATGCCCAGGTCCTTCATGCGCTCGTAGGCGCTGATGGCCTCGTTCCAGGCCTTGGCTTCCTCGGCCAGGGAGGCCAACTGGCGGGCCACCACGGGCTGGAAGGGCTTGGGGGCCTTGGGCAGCATGTCCACCAGGAACTTCACGGCCGCCTGCTTGTCGCCCTTCTGGGCGATGGCGGTGGCGTAGCCCATGCCCGCGATCTCGCGCATGCCTTCGGGCGCCGACAGGTAGAGCTGGTTCCAGGCCTCGGCGGCCTTGTCGAACTGGCCCTGGTCCTGGGCGGTGTTGGCGATCTCGAGCAGCGCCGCGCCCTTGGTGGAGGCGGGGGCACCCTTGAGGTAGGCTTCGAGGGCGGTGAGGCGCTCGGGCCCGGTCTTGGAGGCGATGATGGCTCCGAGTTCGTTCTCGGCCTTGATCTTCGACTGTTTGACGCTGGAGGCGTACCAGGCGTAGCCGGCCGTGGCCACGACGATGGCGATGACCGTCACCGCCATGGCGCGCCAGTTGTTGAAGAAGAACTTTGCCAGGGGACTCATCTGCTGCTCGGAGCGGTCGAAAGTGATGTCTGCCATGGTGTGTCGTTTTTTGTGGGGTGGTTAAGGTGTTGGCCCGGACGCTTTCACAGCGGGCCGCCGAAAGGAGGTTCATCTATACCCAAACAGGGGCTGTGTCAAAAGGCTCTCGTTGACGGGCCGCTTTCCCGGGGCTATCAGCTTCTACGAACAGAACCGGAGGAAGCATGAACATACAGGAACAGATGAAGCAGCTTGCCGCCAAGGCCCAGGCGGCCTCCCGCCTGATGGCCAAGGCCTCCCCGGCGGCCAAGAACGGCGCCCTCGCGGCCCTGGCCGGGCTCCTGGAGATCCGCCAGGAGGCCATAGCCGCAGCCAACGCCCGCGACATCGCCAAGGCCGAAGCCGCCGGGATGGACTCCGCCAAGCTCGACCGCCTGCGCCTGACCCCCAAGGTTCTGGCCTCCATGGCCCAGGCCTGCCACCACGTGGCCGGCCTGAGCGACCCCATCGGCGAAATAGAATCCGTCAAGCAGCGCCCCAACGGGCTGATGGTCGGGCGCATGCGCATCCCGCTGGGCGTGGTCTGCATGATCTACGAATCCCGCCCCAACGTCACTGTGGATTCCGCCATCCTCTGCCTCAAGGCGGGCAACGCCGTGGTGCTGCGCGGCGGCTCCGAGGCGTTCGAGTCCAACATGGCCCTGGCCGGGCTCTTGAGCGAAGCGCTGGAGCAGGCGGGCCTGCCCGGGGCGGCCGTGCAGCTCGTGCCCACCACGGACCGCGCCGCCGTGCCCGCGCTGTGCAAGCTCGACGAATACATCGACGTGATGATCCCCCGGGGCGGCGAAGGCCTGATCCGCTCCGTGGTGGAGGCCGCCACAATGCCCGTGCTCAAGCACTACAAGGGCGTGTGCCACCTCTTCGTGGACAAAGGAGCCGACCTGGACAACGCCGTGGTGGTGGCGGACAACGGCAAGTGCCAGCGCCCCGGCGTGTGCAACGCCCTGGAGTGCCTGCTGGTGCACCGGGAGGTGGCCGCCGATTACCTGCCCAAGGTGGCCAAGGCCCTGGGCGGCAAGGGCGTGGAGTTCCGGGCCTGCCCCGAATCCCTGCCGCTGCTCGGCCCCACGGCCAAGCCCGCCACCGGGGCCGACTGGGGCTTCGAGTTCCTCGATTACATCCTGGCCGTGCGCGTGGTGGCGGACATGGACGAGGCCCTGGAGCACATCGCGGCCTACTCATCGCATCACACCGAGTGCATCCTGACCTCGGACCACGCCCGGGCCATGCGCTTCCTGCGCGAGGCCGACGCCTCCATGGTGGGCATCAACTGCTCCACGCGCTTCAACGACGGCGGCGAGCTGGGCCTGGGCGCGGAGATCGGCATCAGCACCTCCAAGCTGCACGCCTACGGCCCCATGGGCGTCACGGAGCTGACCAGCCAGAAGTTCGTGGTCTTCGGGCAGGGCCAGGTCCGGGGCTGAGATGCGCCTGGGCGTACTCGGCGGCACCTTCAACCCCGTCCACGCCGGGCACGTGCGCCTGGCCCTGGAAGTGGGCGAGGCCCTCGGCCTGGACGGGGTGGAGATGATCCCCTCGGCCCGGCCACCGCACAAGCCGGGGGAGGGGGTGCTGCCCTTCGAGCTGCGCGCCGCCCTGGTTGAGCTGGCCGTCGAAGGCCTGCCCGGGGTGAAGGTCAACCGCATGGAGGCCAGCCGCCCGGGGCCGTCCTACACCTGGGACACCCTCACGGAGCTGCGCCGCCAAAGCCCCGGCGACAGCTTTTATTTCATCATGGGCGCCAGCGACCTGATGACCCTGCACCTCTGGAACCGGGGGGAGCGCCTGGGCGAGTTGGCTAGCTTGGCGGTGGCCACGCGCGACAGCCACGGGCGCGCCGAGGTGGAGGGCTACCTGACCCGCCACGGCGAGATGCGCTGCTCCCTGGAGGAAGGCGGGTGCTGGCGGATGCCCTCGGGCAACGAGTTGCGGCTGGTGGACGTGCCCCGGCTGGACATCAGCGCATCCTCCGTGAGGGAACGCTTCCTGGCGGGGCGCAGCCTGCGCTGCCTGGTGCCCCTGCCCGTGGAGCGCGAACTGGAACGCCGCCGGGCCGAACTCACCCGCGCCTGGGCCTGAATCAGCCCGCCCCGGCTCTTTACAACGCCGGGAAAAACCTTAGAATCAGCCCAAGAAACGTGACGGACCACAACGTGCCCCCTCCCCGAACACCCGGGTTCCCTTCAGCCCCTCATCCCCATGTTTGAACTTATTCTTGCCATTGCCATCGCCGTGGCCATGAGCTTCTTTTGCTCCACGAGCGAAGCCGTGCTGTATTCCCTGCGCTGGAGCTGGATCGAGAAGATGCGCTCCGAAGGCAAGCCCTCGGGCGAGATCATGTATCAGATGCGCATGAACATCGAGAAGCCCATCACGGCCATCCTGACCGTGAACACCGTGGCCTGCTCCGCTGGCGCCACCGTGGCGGGCGCCCTGGCCGTGGGCGTGCTCGGCGAGGAGAAGCTGGTGTTCTTCACGGCGCTGTTCTCCTCGGTGATCCTGCTTGTGGGCGAGATCGTCCCCAAGACCCTGGGCGTGGTC
>JBKICO010000260.1:0-2890 GCA_046567065.1 Acidobacteriota bacterium | reverse complement strand
CCCGCGCCCAAGTTCGTGCTGGCCATGGGCAACTGCGCCATCTCGGGCGGCCCCTTCAAGTACGAGGGCCAGTACGGCGTGGTGGAAGGCGTGGACACCCTGGTGCCGGTGGACGTCTACGTGCCCGGCTGCCCGCCCCGCCCCGAGGCGCTCATGGAGGGCCTGTTCCAGCTCCAGACCAAGCTGACCGGCAAACGCTTCTGGCCCGTGCCCGAACTGGTGGAGGGATAGGCATGCCCGAACTCACTTCACGCCTGCTGCTGGCCATGCCCACCGGGGATTCGGGGCGCGACGCGGCCCTGCACGTCAAGCCCCGCGACATCCGGCTGGTGGCCGAGCGCCTGCTCTGCCAGGACTGGTTCCTGGAGGACGTCTGCGGCCTGGACCTGACCGACGGCCTGGCCGTGCTCTACCACTTCGCCCACTGGACGCGCCCCGGCCGCGTGGTGGTGCGCGTCATGCTCGACCACGACAAGCCCGAGGTCCCCAGCATCGAGGGCATCTACCCCGGGGCCTCCTGGCACGAGCGCGAGACCCGCGACTTTTTCGGCATCGAGTTCACGGGCGCGGCCAACACCACGCCGCTCTTGCTGGCCGAGCGCCTGGACCCGCCCCCGCTTCTCAAGCGCCCGGAGCAGCGCATCCCCCGGGGCAGGCTCTGGACCCAGGGCGAGTGGGTCGGCCCGGCGGGCGGCCACAGCCTGGCCGAGGAGCTCATGTCCATCTGCGGCGAGGAGGGCGAGCAATGAGCTGGCCAGCGGCCGACCCCTGCCAGGGGCTGGAAGGAGACCTCTACGCCCGCGTCTTCGCCGAGGGGGCGCGGGACGACACCCTGATCCTGAACATGGGGCCGCAGCACCCCTCCACCCACGGCGTGCTGCGCGTGCTCCTGGAGATGGACGGCGAATACGTGATGCGGGCCGAGCCCGTGCTGGGCTACATCCACCGCATGCACGAGCACATGGCCCAGAACAGGGCCTACGTGCAGTTCTTCCCCAACATGGGCCGCGTGGACTACCTGCACGCCCTGGCCTGGAACTGGGCCTGGGCCGGAGCGGTTGAGAAGCTGGCCGGGCTGGAGGTGCCGCGCCGGGCCGAGTACATCCGGGTGATCTGCACGGAGCTCAACCGCATCAACTCCCACCTGCTCTGGTGGGGGGCCTACCTGCTGGACCTGGGCGCGGTGACGCCCATCATGTACGCCTTCGAGGACCGCGAGCTGGTCATGGACATGCTCCAGCTCATCACCGGCTCCCGCCTGACTTACAGCTCCTTCCGCTTCGGGGGCGTGCTGACGGACATCGACTCCGAATTCGTCTCCCGCTGCCGGGCCTTGTTGGCGCGCATGCCCGAACGCCTGGAGATGTACCGCGAGCTGGTCACGGGCAACGCCATCCTGCGCGGCCGCCTGGAGGGCGTGGGCGCAATCGACCAGATGACCGCCCGGCGCTACGGGGCCACCGGCCCGGTGCTGCGCGGCTCCGGCGTCCCCTACGACGTGCGCCGCGCCGAGCCCTACGGCCTCTACCACGAGTTCGATTACGCCGTGCCCGTCTACCACGACGGCGACTGCATGGCCCGCTACATGGTGCGCATGGACGAGCTGGAGGCATCGCTCTCCATCGTGGCCCAGGCTCTGGACGGCCTGCCCGAGGGCCACTGCATCCACCCCGACGCGCCGCGCGGCAAGTGGCGGCCCCCCGCCGGGGAGGTCTACTTCGCGGTGGAGGGCGCGCGCGGCAAGATCGGCGTGTACGTGGCCAGCGACGGCACCGAGATTCCCTACCGGGTGAAGCTGCGCTCGCCCAGCTTCTCCAACCTGAGCCTGTTCGCCGAGATAGGGCAGGGCACGCTGCTCTCCGACGCGGTGGCCATCCTGGGCAGCCTGGATCTCGTCATCCCGGAGATCGACAGATGATCGCCCGCATCCGCAAGGCTTTTTGCCCGGCTATCTGGCCCGCCCCCGCAGAGCGCACAAGGAGGCCCGGAACATGAACGGTTCCCTTCTCACTTCCGTGGCCCCGGAGCTTCTACGCTTGGGGGGCGGGCTGCTGGCCCTGGTGGGCTTCATCGCGGCCAACGGCATGCTGCTGCTCTATGTGGAGCGCAAGGTGGCGGGCCACGTGCAGCGCCGCCCCGGCCCCTTCGAGGTGGGCCCGCACGGCCTGCTGCAGGCCTTCGCGGACGCGGGCAAGCTGGTGGGCAAGCAACTGGCCACCCCGGCCGGGGCCGACGGGCTGCTGTTCTGGGCCGCGCCGCTCATGGCCTTCATGCCCGTGCCCCTGATGTTCATCGCCATCCCCTTCGGGGAGAACCTCTTCGGGCTGGAGACCAACCTGGGCCTGGTGCTCATCCTGAGCTTCGCGGGCTTCAACGTGCTGGCCCTGTGCTTGGCGGGCTGGGGCTCCAACAACAAGTGGTCGCTCCTGGGCGCGGCGCGGGCCGTGTCGCAAGCGGTGGCCTACGAAATCCCGCTGCTGCTCTCCGTGCTGGCCGTGGCCCTGATGTGCGGCAGCCTGGACCTGCGCCAGCTGGCCGGCTCCCAGGGGGGCTGGCCCTGGCAGTGGAACGTGGCCGTGCAGCCCCTGGCCTTCTTCATCTACTTCGTGTGCGCCGTGGCCGAGACCAACCGCGCCCCCTTCGACCTGGCCGAGGCCGAGTCCGAGCTGACGGCGGGCGTGCACACCGAATATTCCGGCATGGGCAACGGAATCTTCTTCCTGGCCGAGTACGCCAACATGATCGTGGTGGGCTGCGTGGCCACGGCGCTGTTCCTGGGCGGGTCGCAGGGGCCTTTCGCGCCGGGGCCGTGGTGGTTCCTGGCCAAAATGTACCTGCTGGTCACGCTGGTGATCTTCATGCGCTGGACCTACCCGCGCGTGCGCTTCGA
>JBKICO010000259.1:0-2828 GCA_046567065.1 Acidobacteriota bacterium | reverse complement strand
GCAACGCGGGGCAGGAAGGGCGTGAGCACCAGGGCACCGGAGGCCAGGCGCAGCCAGACGGCCTGGGAGGACGCCAGCGAGGCGGTGCTGACCTTCATGAAGAGGAAGTTGGCCCCCCAGAGCAGGCCGAGCACGCCCAGCCAGAGAAACGGAGCGTTGCGAAGGGAAAGACGGTCGCGAAGCATGAAACCCTCCTGATTGTTCAGGAGGTTTCTGCATCCTTCCCGGCGGAACCGTCTTGCAGATTCTTGCTCTTTTTGCGGAAGGCCCCGGGGGTCACGCCAACCACGGCCTTGAAGCGGTTGGTCAGGTGGCTCTGGTCCGCGAAGCCGGTGGCGGCGGCCACGTCCGCGATGGAGGCTCCGCCCGCCAGCAGCCGCTCGGCCGCCGCGATGCGCCGCTGGAGCTGGTAGATGTGCGGGGGCACGCCCACCTCGGCCCCGAATGAGCGCACGAAGTGATACGGGCTCATGCAGGCCACGGCGGCAAGCTGCTCCAGCCCGGGGGCCTGGGCGTGATGGGCGTCCAGGTATTCACGGGCGCGCTGGATGCCGGGGCGGGACTTGCGCAGGGGGGGCACTGCTGGGCGCGGCGAGGCGTGGCGGGCGACCAACCGGGCCAGAGCCCAGGTGAGCAGGCTCTGCTTGGCCAGGGGCGTGGCGCAGCCCGAATCCAGGGCGGCGTGCAGGGCGAGGAAGCCGCGCGTGAGTTCGTCGTCGCGGATCACCAATTCCTCAAAGGCGGGCACGCCCACAGGCCGCCCGGCCAGTTGACTGGCGACCGCCTGCAGAACGGACGGGTGCGGATAGAGCACGCGGTAGCTCCAGCCCGACTCGGTGGCGCCGTGGCCGGTGTGCTGCTCGCCCGCGTTCATCACGCAGGTGGTGCCGGAGGGCATGATCTCGTCGCCGCCCCGGTAGCGGGCGCGCTGGGCGCCGGTCTGGATCACGCCGATCACGAACTCCTCGTGGGCGTGGGGCGCGAAGCGGTGGCTGACGAAGGAAGCCTGGAGACACTCCAGGCCGTCCAGGTCGGGCTCGATCCAGTAGCGGGCGCTGTCTTTCATGGGCTGGGCTCTCGAAAAGGGCTCACCGGAAAGGATAGGCGCGGCCAGAGCGGAGGGCAAGAAAAAGGGCCGATGGTGTGACCATCGGCCCTTTGGGCTTCAGTGGCGCGAGAGACGGGACTTGAACCCGCGGCCTCCGACGTGACAGGCCGGCGCTCTAACCAACTGAGCTACTCCCGCGCTTGCCCCGCATCGGCTTTCACCGTCGCGGGGAAGCGTGGTCTATATGGACCGGCTCAAAAGGTCAAGCCCCCTGCGCCGGGAAATTGCAAATTCATGCCTCGGCACATCCTGCGAAGCGCACGCCCGTGAGACGCTCGGATGCCGCCCACAAGGCCCTGGCCTGCCCTGCATCGCGGGAGCGGCAGGAGCCGCGCACCTTTTTGGGGTAGCCGCGCATCTGCATGCAGCCGTCCGGCCCGATGAAGTCCCCGCTTGCGACTTCCGGGTCGGTGGCGGCGCATAGCGTGGGCAGCGCCCCCTGCCAGGGCCGCATGGCGAAGCAGCAGTTCAGGGAACGCACCCTCGAATTCCGCTGCAGGTTGGTGGCGGTCCAGCCGGGGTGGGCGGCGGCCACAACCATGCCCGGCTTCGCGCCGCGCGCCATGGCCGCCAGCTCGTTCATGAACAGCAGGTTGGCCAGCTTGCTGTCGCCGTAGGCCTTCCATGAGCCGCAGGCGCAGCCGGATTTGCAGCAACAGCGGCGAGGCTCGCCCAAGCGTTTGACGTCCAGGCATCCCCAGCGGTGGGCCGTGCTGGAGACCACCACCACGCGGGGGGCGTTGGAGAGCAGCAGGTGCGGCCAGAGCAGGCCCGTGAGCGCGAAGTGGCCCAGATGGTTCACGCCCATCTGGGCCTCGAAGCCGTCGGCGGTCAGGCCCGGGGGCGGCACCATGACGCCCGCGTTGTTCACCAGCAGGTCAAGCCGGGGATGGCGCTCGCGGAAGCCTTGGGCGAAGGCGCGCACCGATGCCAGTTCGGCCAGGTCCAGCGGCATGAACGCCGCCTGCGCGCCAGGGACTTCAGCCGCCAGCCGGGCAGCGGCATCCTCTCCGCGCTCCTGGTCGCGGCAGGCCAGGATGACCTGTGCGCCCTTGGCGGCCAGAGCCTTTGCTGTCTCGTAGCCGATGCCGCTGTTGGCCCCGGTGACGATGGCGATCCTGCCGGTCTGGTCCGGGATGGATGCGGTTGTCCAATGCATGTGTGGCCTCCTTTGTTAGTTGTAAAATTTGACATGTTTCGAATTATGCAAACACACAATTTCAGAAGCGGCCACGCGCCGCAGCCTGGCAGAACTGTGCGGGACGCCCCAATCGCCGAGCGTAGCGGTCCTGCCGAACGACAAACGTTTCGACAAATGTCGAAATGACTTCTAGGCCCGGCCCCAGCACATGTCAACGAAAGATCTGAAGAGCCTGAGCCGAACCGCCTGCCGGTTCCGGGAAAAGGCTTGCCACAGGCGGCATTCCGCCGCACACATCGTTAAGGGATCAAATTTTCCGGGCCGTAAGGCCCGCAATCGGGAACGGACAACCCGGGGGGAGGAAGCCATGGAAGACCACGCGTGCGGGAAGTGCCTGTATTGGCTGCCCTTCGACGGGCACACCCAGCGCGGTTATTGCCGCCTCAACCCTCCCTGCGTGCCGGACGAACACTCCGGGCGCATGCTCCCGGACGGCAGCGGCAGGATCGTGAAGCGCTGCGAATGGCCCGTGACCGGGCAGGAGCAGTACTGCGCGCAGTTCCGGCAGGCTGTGGGACC
>JBKICO010000258.1:0-5089 GCA_046567065.1 Acidobacteriota bacterium | reverse complement strand
CAGGAACAGGCCATTGGGCCACCACCGCGCGGTAGTCCGCCAGCCAGCCCTCCCAGGAGCGCGCGCCCAGGCTCACGCTTCTTCCACCTTTTCGGGCGCCTGCTCCTCAGACTGCCCGGCCGCCTTTTCGAAGAGGATCAGGTTGTCCTGGCGGAAGGTGATCTCGTATCCGGGCAGGTCCAGTTCCTCGGGCTTGACGAAGTTGGTGCTCACCAGGAAGGCGTTGAGCTGGTACTTCTCGGCGATCTCCGTCAGCGGCTTGGTGATGAGCGGGAACCAGTCCACCAGCTCCCACACGCCCACGGAGTTGTCCGAGAGCAGCACCTGGCCGTTCTCCAGGAAGTAGGTCACGGCGTCGGCCAGGCCGTGGGGCAGGCAGGCCAGGCGCACCGGGCGCGGGCGCGAGTTCAGGTGCGCGATGAGCGCGCGCAGGGCCGGGGTGATGGACTTGTCAGGGTTCTTGACCACCAGCTTGAGCTGGAAGAAGAGCACCAGGGCCAGGCAGCCCAGGCCCAGGATGCAGGGCACCGAGCGCACCACGCCCCAGACCTCGGGGTTGTGCTGGAACTTGAGGATCATGGTTCCGGCCACGGCGGCTGCGGCCGAGGTGCCGAACTCCAGGTAGCGCTGGCCCTCGCCCAGGAAGCGCAAAAGCGGCAGGTTGAACAGGATGCCCAGGAAGAACAGCGTCACGCTCCAGAGCACGAAGGTCTTCATCCAGGGGTCGGCTCCGGCTGCGGGCAGCACGCTGAACACGGCACAGAAGCTGTAGAGAATCCAGGGGTTCACGGCCAGGAAGGGCGCGACGGGTATCTTCCAGATCAGGTACTCAATGCGGCGCACGAAGTCCGTGTGCTTGCGCTCGGCCGTGGGGTTGCCGCGCACCTGGTGGGCCAGGCGGTTGTGGATGTTGTACATCCAGAAGCTGATCATGAGCATGTGCCCGCGCAGGTAGCGCAGGTAGAGCCCCTTGGTCAGGAACACCGCCGCCAGGATGCCCAGGGCGAACACCAGCAGGTGGTGCACGTCGCCCGTGACCATGCTCATCCAGAACAGGGTGAAGAAGAAGACCTGCATGGCCATGCGGTGAGTCATGGAGAGCAGCACCACGCCCGCCACGCCAACGAGCAGGGTCCACCAGGCGGGGTGCAGCACGTAGCTCTGCACCATGAGCATGGACCAGGTGAAGATCAGCCCGCCCAGGGTGCGCAGGCTCAGGTTGGAGGCTTCCAGCGGCACCACCGGGGTGAGCAGGTAGGCCATCTGGGCGTAGTGCCCGCCCGCGGCCTGCCCCGAGGCGGCCAGGCCCATGAAGTAGACGGTCAGGCTGGTGAGGATGTCGAAGGCCGGGGAGACCAGGCCCTGGTTGCGGTCCAGCCAGTCCTTGGGGAGCAGGGAGCAGAGCCAGGGCAGAAGCGGCGGGTTGTCCACCGATCCGGGCACGATGTACTTGTGCGGCAGGCTCTCGGGGAGCTTTTTGTTGTCGCGGATGTACTGGGCCAGCAGGGTGAAGCGCCAGGTGTCTATGCCGAAATAACGGTTGATGAGCCGGGGCCAGACCTGGAGGGCGAAACCCGCCAGGCTGATTCCCAGCGCGATGAGGAGGTCTTGCATGGGGTCTCCGCAGAGGGGGAAGTGAAAACAGGCAAGGGCTTACGGCTGAAGAGGGGCGAAGTCAATGCGGGCGCGGCCTGGGCGCTGCCCGGCGTGTCAGCAGCGGCCGGGGTGCCGGGTGAACCCGGCGGCGGCCCCCCTGCTCAGGGGCAGGCGGATGATGAAGCGGGAGCCGTCCCCCGGGGATGACTCCACCTCGATGCTGCCCTTGTGGTTGTTGGTCACGATGAAATAGGAGACCGAGAGCCCGAGCCCCGTGCCGCTGCCGACCGGCTTGGTGGTGAAGAATGGCTCGAAGATCTTGCGCCGCGTGGCCTCGTCCATGCCGTGGCCGTTGTCCCGCACTTCGATGCGCGCGCAGTCGCCGTCGAGCGAGGTCAGAAGCTCGATGACGGGCTGCGCCGCTCCCCGCAGGGCGTAGGCCGCGTTGCCCAGCAGGTTCATGACCACCTGCTGGATCTGCGTCTTGGAGCAGGGCACCTGGGGCAGCCCGCTTTCAAACAGGCGTTCCAGGCGGATGTTCCTGAAGTCGTATTTGTTGTTGAGGTCGTAGTCGGTGGAGCAGAGCTCCACGGTCTTCTCCAGGAGGTCGTTGAGGTCGGTGGGCGCGTTGGCCGATTCGCTCCTGCGGCTGAACTCCAGCATGTTTCTGACCACCTGGGCCACGCGCACGCTGGATTCCCGGATGCTGTTCAGCCCCGTCAGGATGCCCCTGCGTTCCATGTAGCCGGTCACGGAATCCAGCGTGCAGCCCGCCTCCCGCGCGGCCAGGGCGTTGGGGCCGTTGGACTCGCCCAGGCGGCGCATGATGACCTGGATGCTCTGCAGGATGCCGCTCAGGGGGTTGTTTATCTCGTGGGCCATGCCCGCGGCCAGGCCGCCAACGGACATCATCTTTTCCGTCTGGACCATGAGCTCCTGCATGCGGGTGCGTTCGGTGATGTCGTTGATGGAGCCGTAGAGGCGCAATTGGTGGACGTGCTCGCCCTGCTCGCAGAGGTATGTCTCGCGCACGTGGCGCACGCCGCCGTCCTTGTGGATCAGGCGGAATTCGATTTCGCCCGCGTCGCCCGCCTTGAGGCGCATCAGGTGCGCGCCGACGCGCGCCCGGTCCTCCTGGGGGACGAGCGGCAGCCAGCAGCCCCGGGCGATGATCTCGGCGGAGCTGTACCCCGTGACCTTCTCGCAGGCCCCGCCCAGGCATGCGATGCGGAAAGGCTCGAGCCCTTCGCGCACGCAGGCGTGAGTGAAGTCGCAGGAGACGGCCGCGAGCTTGCGGCGCAGCCGTTCGCTGCCGCGCAACTCCAGCAGCTCGGCCAGAAGCTGTTCCCTGGTCTTCCCGGAATCCGGCATCAAAGCCCCGCAACCGCGGGCGAAGAACCCCGCGCACGACTCAGACCTGAAAAACAGAAGCCAGGCTTCCGGCCGGGTGGCCGTCCGCACTCCACGCCGCATCCGCCTTTCGATATCCGGCGGGCTCCCCCGCGCCGCCGAGGCGGGCGGTCCACATCGCTCTTCACGATATCGATAATCGAAGACAGATCAGCTTTGCACACATGACGGGCCGAGCGCAAGCCCGTCAGCCCTGCGGAGCCTTCCCCTCCCTCGGCTTCCTTCCCTCGAAGACCCGCTCGATGCGCTGGTCCGGCACGAGCCAGAGCAAGGCCACCAGCACGTAGATGGCGTCGGCGATCCACTGGGCCAGGAAGGCCGAAGGGATGGCCAGCAGGTAGAGCACCGGGGAGAGCTTGCCCTTGAGGTCGCGCCCCACCGCCGTTTTGAGCAGGGAGTCCGGCCCCTGGGCGTTCATGATGACGCGCTGCAGCAGCCAGTAGGCGATGGCGGCCATGAGCAGCACCACCCCGTAGAGCGCGGTGGGCGCGGGCGCGAAGTGGTTCTCGCCCATCCAGCCCGTGACGAAGGGGATCAGCGAGAGCCAGAACAGCAGATGCTGGTTGGCCCAGAGCATGCCGCCGCTCACCTTCTGCACGGTGTGGAGCATGTGGTGGTGGTTGTTCCAGTAGATGCCGACGTAGACGAAGCTCAATATGTAGCAAAGAAACGTGGGGATGAGCGGGAGCAGGGCTTCGAGCGTGTCGCCGCGCGGAACCTTCAACTCCAGGACCATGATGGTGATGATGATGGCGATGACGCCGTCGCTGAAGGCCTCAAGCCTGTTCTTGCCCATGGGTCCGCCTGTGCCGGTTGCGGGTTTCCTGATCGTAGAGATGTAGGCGAAACCGTGCGCGGCGGCAACCGCAGGGCTATCCGGCCCAGGCCGGAATTGCCGGGAGGCAGCTTGCGGGCCGGGCGCGGGCGTGAACTTCGCTTGATACTCGTCGAGCCTTCCTTCATAATTGGAAAGGCAACGCGACGCTTTCACCGCGACCCAGGCCTTTTTTCAGCCCTACGACTCAAGATGAACCGGACACGCGGGCGGCCAGCCCCGCGTCCGCGTTGCGGCAAGCCTCGATATCCGCGATGATGCCCGCACCCCCGGGGTTGCCCCCTGGCGGTGGTGTTTCCTCCACCCTTTGACACAAGGTAGACCGTGGCTAAAAAACCCAATTATTCATTCGAGAAGCGCGCCAGAGAGGCCGCGAAGAACAAAAAGAAGGAAGAGAAGCTCCAGCGCAAGCAGGAAAAGAAGGCCGCAGCGGCGGAGGGCGACCAGGAAGAGCCCTCGCAGGAGCAGGCTCAGGAGGAATGAGCCTGGGGCCGGGTTATGGCCTCCGTGTGCCGGGCAGGCGGCCGTTCTGCAAAGCCGTCGGGACGGGAAATGATCTGAACCCGGCGCTGCCTGTCCCGCCGGAACCACGCGGCTTTCCCCCAAAGCTCCGGTCCAGGGGCTTCCGCTCATCACGTGCGCCTTCAAACGCCGGGGCCGGCATGCGGGGCTCCCGAGCCAGGCGGCAGCCCCGGAAGGCGGGTTTGCGAGGTTCGCTGCCGGGCGGCGAGGCCGCCCCGCTCCTGTTGCGCTGCGCGCGGTGCCGCTCCGATCAAGGCCACACTGTGCGCAGGGCCTCTGTGTGCCCAGGGCTGCTGAAACAGCAGCGGGGCAGGCTTTGCCGATGGATTCAGGGAACCCCGCGCGCGGGGCTCCCTGGTCGTGGCGTATTGTGTCAGGCGGCTAGAAGTTCCACTCGCAGACCTGGAAGTAGGCCTGGGGGTGCATGCAGGCCGGGCAGCTCGCCGGGGCGGCCTCGCCCTTGTGGTTGTAGCCGCAGTTGCGGCACTTCCAGGTGGTCTCGCAATCCTTCTTGAACACAGTGCCGCTCTCAACGTCGGCGGCCAGCGCCTTGTAGCGCTTCTCGTGGAACTCCTCCACGGTGCTGATGGCCTCGAAGACCATGGCCACGGCCTCGAAACCCTCCTCGCGGGCGATGGCGGCGGCGGCCGGGTAGAGCACGGTGTGCTCCTCGTGCTCGCCAGCGGCGGCGTGCTTCAGGTTCTCAAGGGTGGTGCCGATGCGCCC
>JBKICO010000257.1:0-5107 GCA_046567065.1 Acidobacteriota bacterium | reverse complement strand
ACCCGTCGGCAGGGGGCGGCGGCAGCAGGGCCACCAGGTCCAGCGAACCGGCGGGCAAGAAGTGCGGCTTGGCGGCGAGGCCTTGGCCGGCCAGAAGTCCGGATAGCAGGCCGCACAACAGCACGGCCACAACCAGTGAATGCAAGAGTGGGCGGATGTGGTGTTTCATGGCCCAACCTAGCATCAATTCACATTGGCCGCCAACTGGTCCAGGGAGCGGGCCAGGGCCGAGAGGCCGGAGCTGCGCAGCATCATGAAGGGCTTCATGCAGTGCTTGCAGGCCTTCTTCACGGCCTGGCAGGCGTCGTGGCTCACGCAGTCCACGGGGCAGAGCACCACGTCGGCCGAGGCCAGCTTGCCGTACAGTTCGCCCGGGGAGTGCTCCACGCCGCCGTCATGGTGGTGGAAGCGGCAGCCCGCGCGTTCGACAAGCTGGCGGTAATGCCGCACCAGGCTGCAGCGTCCGCCCACGTAGAGCACGTTCTTGCCGCACAGTTCGGGGCAGGGGCATTGGCCGGTACCGGAGGCGCAAGCCTCGCCGCAACCTTCGCCGCATCCTTCACCACACTGGGCGCCGCCGCAGGGCAGGGCGCAGGCCAATTCCCGGTCGGCACGCTCCAGTTCGGCGCTCAACTCCCCGACTTGCTGGCGGAGGGCCTGGTTCTCGCGATACAGTTCCTCGATGATGGCGGCCTGGCGGCGGGCCTCCTCCCGTACCGCTTCCGTTTCCTGGGCTGGGGCATGGGCGGCGTCCCGGACCTGGGCAGGGCCGTTTCCCGCCGCGTTGACGGATTCGCGGATCTTGCGCGCCAGCTTCAGGCGCTCGCCGCGTTCCACCTCCAGGCGGTCCTCAAGGTCCTTGACGCGCACGGCCCACTCCAGCTTCTGGGAGCGCCTTGCGGCCTGCACCTTCGACAGGGCCTGGCCCAGCTCGTCCAGACGGCGCTCCAGAACACTCACACGCCTGATATCCGCCCGGTTGGCCGCCCCCATCAGGTGCGAGAGCATGTGGATGTCACCGAAGACCCTGACCCTGAGTCCGGCCCCGGTGCCCGGGTGGCTGAGCACCGCCCAGAACGGACCCGGGATGTCGCCGGACTTGAGCGAGAACTTCCACATGGCCTCCAGCGTGTCCGCGTCCTGGGCCTTGGCGAACTGCCGGATGTGCGAGCGGTACTTTTTGTCCAGATACTTGTTGATATAGTGGGAGGCCGGGCTCTCCACGCTGGCCTCGCGCACGAAGCGGACGTGGATTTCGTAGTCGGTGGCCCCTGGTGCGAACGGGATGCCGAGCTTGCGGGCGAGCTTGCGCAGCTCGGCCATGCTCAGGCAGGTGCCCAGGATGGGGCACTGGAAATCCTGCTGTTGCCAGAGCTTGCGGCGGTCGGGTGCTGTCGCGGCGGTGGTCATGGATGCCTCCGTTATCGGTATGGCCGGGTCTTAATGAAAATGAAAATCATTGTCAATAAGGCCCGTTTGACAACGGCCGCCCTCGGGCGCATAGTCCCGCCGCAGACATTTCCTCCTTATTATTCCGTCATGTCCAAGATAAGCATACAAAATCTCTCCAAGTCATTGGGCGGCCGCGACCTGCTGGCGAACTTCAGCCTCGAGGTCACCGGCGGCATGCGTTTGGCCGTGGTAGGCCCCAACGGCTGCGGCAAGTCCACGTTCCTCAAACTTCTGGCCGCCGAGGCCGAGCCGGACGCGGGGCGGGTGATCCTGCCCGCCGGGGTGCGCCTGGGCTACGTGGCCCAGGAACTGGCCGGCTCCGAGCTGGACGAGCCCCTTTTGGCCTGGGTCATGTCCGCGCTGGCCTCCTGGAAGGAGTTCTGGCGCGAGTGGGAGCACGCCAGCCTGGAGCACGACGAGCGCCTGCTGGCCGAGCTTTCCATCCGCCAGGCCGAGATGGAGCACAGCCTGGGCTACAACCCCGAGCACCGGGCCAAGGCCATCCTCTCCGGCCTCGGGTTCTCTGAGGAGAGCTGGCCCAAGCCCGTGCGCCTGCTCTCCGGCGGCTGGCGCGAGCGCGCCAAGCTGGCCCGGGTGCTGGTGGCCGGGGCCGACGTGCTCCTGCTGGACGAACCCACCAACCACCTGGACATCGAGGCCGTGGAGTGGCTGGAGGAATACCTGCTCTGCTTCAAGGGCGTGCTGGTGTTCGTGGCCCACGACCGCATCTTCCTGGACCGCGTGGGCACCCACGTGCTCTTCCTGGGGGGCGACAAGCCCGCCTTCCGTCCCGGCTCCTTCAGCGGCTTCCTGGAGTGGCGCGCCCAGAACCAGCTCCAGATCGAGCAGAAGGCCGCGCAGCTCTCCCAGGCCATCAACCAGCAGATGACCTTCGTCAGCCGCTTCCGCTACAAGGCCACCAAGGCCCGCCAGGCCCAGAGCAAATTGAAGGCCGTGGACAAGCTCCAGAAGGAGCTGGCCGGGGTGGCGGGCAACATCGAGCGCAAGCGCAAGACCCTTGATTTCAAGCTGCCCGAGCCCACCCGCGCGGACAAGAACATCCTCTCCGCGGCCGAACTGGAGTTCGCCTTCCCCGGGGGCCAGCCCCTGTGGCCCAAGCTGACCTTCAACCTGTACCGGGGCCAGAAGGTGGCCCTGGCAGGGCCAAACGGCGCGGGCAAGACCACGCTGCTCAAATGCCTCACGGGCGACCTCAAGCCCACGGGGGGCCTGGTGAAGTTCGGGTCGCTGGTGCGCATGGGCTACTTCAGCCAGCACTCCACCGAAGTTTTGCGGCCCAACGAGACCGTCATGTCCGAGATCAGGCGGCTCTCAGACCCCAAGGCCTCCACGGAGGAGCTGTGCTCCGTGCTGGGGCTTTTCATGCTCGGCGAGAGCTACTTCGAGCGCTTCGTGCGCGACCTCTCCGGCGGCGAAAAGAGCCGCCTGGTGCTCTCCAGCCTGTTCCTGGCCAGGGCCAACCTGCTGGTGCTGGACGAGCCCACCAACCACCTGGACCTGGAGAGCCGCGAGGCCCTGGTCTCCGCCCTGGTGGACTACGAGGGCACCATCCTCTTTGTGGCGCACGACCGCTACCTGCTCTCCGAGGTGGCCGAGGTGGTCTGGACCGTCGGCCACGACGGTCTGGGCGAGTTCCTGGGCGGCTACGAGGCCTATGAGCGCCACTTGAAGGAGCAGGCCAAGGCCGCCTGCGAAGTGGACGGCGAGCCGCGCGCCAAGTCCGAGTCCCGCGAGAACCGGCAGGCCGAGAAGCGCCGCAAGGCCGAGGAGCGCAACGCCATCTCCCGGGAGCTCAAGCCCATGAAGGAGCGCTACGAGAAGCTCGAAGCGCGTCTTGAGGAAGTGATGCTCGAACAGACCCTGGTGGAGCAGGAGATGGCCGACCCGGCCACCTACGCCGACGCGGGGCGGTTCTCAGAGCTTTCCCGACAGTACCACGCCTTCAAGGAGGAGTGCGACCGCCTGGTGGCCGACCTCGGCGACCTGGAGGACAGGATCGCCGTGCTGGAAGAGCGCCGGGAGGCCCTGTGAGCGCCAGGAAGCACTCGCCGGTACTGCAGGTGGTGGCGGGCGTCGTCTGGAGCGGCGGGCGCTACCTGGGCGTGCGGCGGCCCGAGGGCAAGCGCCACGCCGGGCTCTGGGAGTTCCCGGGCGGCAAGGTTGAGCCGGGCGAAACGCACCTGGAGGCCCTGGTGCGCGAGCTGCGCGAGGAACTGGCCATCGAGGTGCGGGAAGCGGACTTCTGGAAGGAAAAGACCCATACCTATCCGGATTTCACGGTAAACTTGTCTTTTTTTCATATCCATGTTTTCAAGGGGTTTCCCCGTCCACTTGAAGGCCAAGGCCTTCGCTGGCTGGAGCCTTCCCAAGGCTTGGCCTTGCCGTTCCTGGCCGCGGACAGGGACATCGTCGAGGAACTTGCGGCGCTTCGCGGCGTCTGACCGCCCGAACCCACCCCCATACGGAGCCCTCCTTGCGCATCAACGATCTGCTTTCATCCGGCAAGAAATTCGTCTCCCTGGAATTCTTCCCCCCCAAGGACAAGGCCGCCTGGCCCGCCTTCTTCTACGAGGTGGGCAAGCTCTCCACGCTCTCTCCGCTGTTCGTTTCCGTCACCTACGGGGCGGGCGGCTCCACCCAGGCCAACACCCTGGAGCTGGTGAGCCGCTTCAGCAAGGATTTCGGGCTCAACCCCATGGCGCACCTGACCTGCGTGGGCGCCTCCGAGGACTATCTGCGTGGCTTCCTTGATTCCCTGGTGGAAGCCGGGGTGGACAACGTGCTGGCCCTTCGCGGCGACCCGCCCCAGGGCCAGGAGGATTTCAAGCCCGAGAACGCCGCCTTCCAGCACGCCTCCGACCTGGCGGGCTTCATCAGCAAGGCCTACCCGGACATCTGCATCGGCGTTGCCGGATACCCCGAGAAGCACCCCCAGGCCGAAAGCCTGGAGCAGGACATCGACTACCTCAAGCTCAAGGTGGAGCAGGGCGGCAGATTCGCCATCACCCAGCTCTTCTTCGACAACGACCACTATTTCGCTTTCGTCGAGAAATGCCGGGCCAGGGGCATTACCGTGCCCATCATCCCCGGCGTGCTGCCCATCATGAACCTGGCCTCCATCAAGCGCATCCTCGGGTTGTGCGGCGCGTCCCTGCCGCCCGCCTACCTGGAGCGCCTGGAGGCCGCCAATGAGAAAGGCGGCGCGGACGCCGTGCGCGAGCTGGGCGTGGACTACGCCCGGACCCAATGCCAGGACCTGGTTGCGCGCGGCGCCCCGGGCGTGCACCTGTACACGCTCAACAAGGCCCAGGCCTGCCTGGATATTGTGAAGGGGCTTTCGCTGTAGGATTCTGTCACCCACGCGCGCCGCTGAACCGGCCGCGCTTTGCCACAAGGAGCAAGATACCATGTCCAAGCTCGTCGTCGCCGTCGCAGGAGCCACCGGGGCCGTTGGCCGCGAGATGCTCAAGACCCTGGAAGACCGCAACTTCCCAGCCACCGAGGTGCGCGCCCTAGCCTCCTCCCGTTCCGCCGGGACCACCGTGCCCTTCAAGGACGGCGAGCTCACCGTTGTCGAGATGACCGAGAAGAGCTTCGAAGGCGTCGACCTGGCCCTGTTCTCCGCCGGGGGCCC
>JBKICO010000256.1:5189-8710 GCA_046567065.1 Acidobacteriota bacterium | reverse complement strand
GGCGTCGTCCGTACCGAAACGGTGCAGCGTGCGGATGAAGTGGGGGCGCATGCCCACGAACAGGACGCGGATGCCCCGGCGGCGGCACTTCTTCAGGAAGTTCTCCAGGGCGTTCACGCCAGTGGAGTCGATGGTCGGCGTGTGGGTCACGTCGAGCACGAAGGCCTTGGGCGAGCCGCTGACCACGTCGAGGATGTCCTGGAACCTGTCAGCGATGCCGAAGAAGAAGGGGCCGTCGATCTCGTAGACCTGCACGCCCTCGGGGATCACGCGCCACTTGCCCCCGGGCAGGGGGCAGAGGTCCCCGCCGAGGTCCACGTCGGTGCCGCCGCCCGCCAGGTCGGCCACGGCCAGGGAGGAATCCTCGCCGTCCTGGAGCCTGCAGGCGCAGATGTCGGTCATCTCGCTCATGCGGCGCATGAACAGCAGGGAGGCCAGCAGCACGCCGACGTACACGGCCACGGTGAGGTCCACGAACACGGTGAGCGCGAAGGTGCTCAGCAGCACCGCCACGTCGGAGCGCGGGGCGCGCAGCAGGCGGCCGAACTTGCGGTATTCGCTCATGTCAAAGGCCACCACCAGGAGCACCGCGGCCAGGCTGGAAAGCGGGATGGCCGAGGCCAGCGGCGCGGCGAAAAGCACGAAGGCCACCAGCACCAAGGCGTGGATGCAGCCCGCCACGGGCGACACCGCGCCGGACTTGATGCTGGTCACGGTGCGGGCCACGGCCCCGGTGGCCGGGATGCCGCCGAAGAACACCGAGGCGATGTTGGCCGTGCCCTGGCCAAGCAGTTCCATGGAGGAGTCGTGCCGGTCGCCGGTCATGCCGTCGGCCACCACACAGCACAGCAGGGATTCGATGCCCGCCAGCAGGGCGATGGTCAGGGCGTCGGGCAGCAGGGCCTTCATTGAGCCCCAGTCCAGCGCCACGGGGGTGAAGGCGGGAAGGGTTTCGGGAATGCCGCCGAAGCGCGTGCCGATGGTCTCCACGGGGAGGTCCATGGCCGAGACCAGCACCGCTCCCAGGGTGACGCCGAACACCGGGCCGGGGATCTTGGGAAAGAAGCGACGCGCCGCCAGGATGGCCAGCAGTGAGGCGAAGCCGATGATGGCGGTGGGGCCGTCGGTGAGGTGCATGGACTCGAAGAGCACCACGATCTTGGGCCCGAACTCCGCAGGGATCTTCTTGAGACCCAGACCGAGGAAGTCGCTGATCTGGCTGGAGAATATCAGTACGGCGATGCCGCTGGTGAACCCGGTGATCACCGGATAGGGAATGAATTTGATGAGCTTGCCGAGCTTGGCCGCGCCCATGATCAGCAGGATCACCCCGGCCATCAGGGTCGTGAGCACCAGGCCCTCATAGCCGTGGCGGTCCACGATGCCGGCGATGATCACCACGAAGGCGCCGGTGGGGCCGCCCACCGCAAAGCGGGACCCGCCCAGCAGGGAGATGAGGAAACCCGCCACGATGGCGGTGAAAAGCCCGCGTTCCGGGGTGACGTGGGAGGCGATGGCGAAGGCCATGGCCAGGGGGAGGGCCACCACGCCCACGGTGACGCCCGCGCCGAGATCCTTCAGTGCGTCGTGAGCGTTGTAGCCGCAGCGCAGCGACTCGATCAATTTGGGGATCGGAAAACGCCGGTCCGATCCCCCGAATGTGTCAGCAGCTTCAGACATACCCCCTCCAGCATAATGTAAAAAATTATCAAATTATTTCGAGCATTTGAGATAAGTAAAAAGTGCTTCTTCTTCAAAAACGGTCCGAAGCTACGCCTTTTTGTCTACATTTCAAGGGGTAAAATTCGAGGAGGGCCGAAATTTTTCCGCACATGCGGCGGAACTCCTTCGGTATGGGATGCAAAACATAATGAGCACCATCCCCTTGGCAGAGGGGGTTGAAGGCGTTGCAGAAGCGGGGATACCTGATTGTTGCCGCTACGCGGGGAACACGGTCAGGCGCGGCTGAGCTGGCCGCAAAGCCGCCGCGCGCATGGGCCCTCCAGGGGACGCGGCTGACACTGCCGCGTATGCCGGGCTGGCTCCGCGTGCTCTGAGGCCGGGCTGGCCGCAAGGCTGCTGCGCATGGACTCTCCAGGGTCCGCACCTGACACAGCCAGCCGCATTTGAAGGGCTGGCCCTCCGGGCTTTGCGGCTGGGTGGCCTCGCGGCTTCGGCTCAGCTTTCATGCCCGCCCCATGGCTTGCCCGCCGGAGGCCTCTCCCCGTCCGTTCCTGCGCCAAAAGAAGACGCCCGCGCACTGTCCGTGCGCGGGCGTCCTTCATTCGGCTTGGAACCGGGGCTGGCTTAGGCGTTGTCGGCCTGGGCCTTGAGCGCCTCGGTCTGGTAGTGGTTGATCAGGGCGTTCATCATGTCGTCGATGTCGCCGTCCATGATCTTGTCCAGGTTGTGCATGGTGAAGCCGATGCGGTGGTCGGTCATGCGGCCCTGGGGGAAGTTGTAGGTGCGGATGCGCTCGGAGCGGTCGCCGGAACCAACTTGCTGGCGGCGGGTGGCCTCCACTTCCATGCGCTGCTTTTCCTGCTCCTGGTGCAACAGGCGGGAGAGCAGCACCTTCATGGCCTTGGCCTTGTTCTTGTGCTGGCTCTTCTCGTCCTGGCAGATGACCACCAGCCCGGAGGGGATGTGGGTCACGCGCACGGCGGAGTCCGTGGTGTTCACGCTCTGGCCGCCGGGCCCGCCGGAGCGGTACACGTCGATGCGCAGCTCGTTGGGGTCGAGTTTCACGTCCACCTCGTCGGCTTCGGGCAGGATGGCCACGGTGGCGGCGGAGGTATGAATGCGGCCCTGGGTCTCGGTGGCGGGCACGCGCTGCACGCGGTGCGTTCCGGACTCGTACTTCAGGCGGCTGTATACCTTGTCGCCGGAGATGTTGGCGATGATTTCCTTGAAGCCGCCGGTGTCGGAGGGCGACTCGCTGAGCACTTCCAGCTTCCAGCGCTGGCGCTCGGCGTAGCGCATGTACATGCGGAAGAGGTCCGCGGCGAAGAGCGCGGCTTCCTCGCCGCCGGTGCCCGCGCGGATTTCCAGAAGGATGTTCTTGTCGTCCAGGGGGTCCTTGGGCAGCAGCAGGATCTTGAGCTCCGCCTCCAGGTTGGGGATCTCCTCCTGGAGGGCCTTGATCTCGGCGGCGGCCATCTCCCGCATTTCGGGGTCGGAATCCTCGAGGAGGAGTTTGTTCTCCTCCAGGTCTTCCCGGAGCTTCTTATAGCGCCGGTACACGGAGACCACCCCGCCCAGGTCCGAGTGGGTCTTGGTGAGCTTACGGTAGCGCTCCTGGTCGGCCAGTGCCTCCGGGGAGGACAGCTCCTTTTCGAGTTCGACGAACCTGGTTTCGATGCTTTCGAGCTTGGCGAACATGACCTGTTTCCGGATTATTTGCGCCCGAGCGCCCCGTTGAGGGCCGCGATGGCAACCTCGATCTGGGCGTCGTCGGGCTCGTGGGTGGTGAGCATCTGCATGGCCAGGCCCGGGCAGGCGAGGGCCTTGCAGAGGATGTT
>JBKICO010000256.1:0-5179 GCA_046567065.1 Acidobacteriota bacterium | reverse complement strand
GTGGAACTTCCCGGAGAACTTGATGATCTCGTAGGATATGGCGCTGATGGGCACCATGAGCACAAACTTCACACCGATGATGTAGGCCTGCTTCAGCACCCCGTTCTCCGGCGCCCAGACCTGCAGCAGCAGGGGCACCAGGAAAGTGTAGAGCACGATGGAGACCGCCAGCACGAACAGCAGGAACGTGGTGCCGCAGCGCGGGTGCAGGCGCGAGAAGTCCCTGACGGCCTCTGGCGAGAGGGTCACGTTGTTCTCATAGGCCCAGATCACCTTGTGCTCCGCCCCGTGGTACTGGAACACCCGCCGGATGTCCGGAATGAAGGAGATGCAGAGGATGTAGCCCACGAACATCAGCAGTTTGAACAGGCCGTCCCACATATGGAAGGAGAGGGCCTCCGCCCCGCCGGAAAGCCCCAGCCACTTCATGCCCAGGGAGAACATGTGCGGGGCCACCACGAAGAGCAGCAGCGCGAACCCGATGGCCGAGATCATGGTCAGCGTCATGGCCCAGGGGGAGATCTCCCCCTCTTCCTCGTCCAGCGCCTGCTGGGCGGAGAAGTTCAAGGCCTTGATGCCGTTGACCAGGGTCTCCAGCAATACGGGAAAGCCGCGCACGAAAGGCTTTTTGAGCCATTTCGCGTCGGTGAGGCTGAACCAGGGCCGTGTCTCGACGAGAATTTCCCCATCGGGACGGCGCACCGCGATGGCCAGGCAGTTCTTGGAGCGGATCATGACCCCCTCCATCACCGCCTGCCCTCCTACGGTCTCGTTGGCGCCAAGCGCATTGGGCATGGGCATACTGGAAAGAAAAAGCGGCGCACAAGGCGCCGCTTCGTGCTTGCTGGCCTAGGCCGTCTTTTCTTCGAACTTGGCGTATTTCTTACGGAAGCGGTCGATGCGGCCCGCGGTGTCGATCAGGCGCTGCTTGCCGGTGTAGAACGGGTGGCAGTTGGAACAGATTTCCACGGAAACCGTCTCACCCTTGGTGGAAAGCACTTCGGACTGATAGCCGCAGTTGCACACGACCTTAGCCTTGAACGTCTTGGGATGGATGTCGCTCTTCATCAGAAGCTCCTTGATCTAATCGAAGAGGGGCTCTATACACCCGGTGATGCCAGTTGGCAAGCGCAATCAGCCCCTTTTCCACGCGATGTTGTCGTGGTAGGCATTGGCGCACGTCACGTCACTACCCCCACCTGAAGGATCACCCATATGTCTTTGACCCAGAAAAATAGCATCGTTTCCAACTATTTGAAAACGCACGGCCAGGCCCTTTCCACCCACGAGCACGTAAGCGTCGAGCAGATGCGCTCCGGGCTGGACGGCGGCACCATGGTCCTGCTGGGCAACCCCGCCCACAAGAATGTATCCGTTACCCTGATTGGTCAACCCGGCCGGGTCAAGGTCAACGCCAACATCGGCACCTCCCCCATGATCAACGACGTGGAGATGGAGCTGCAGAAGCTGCGCCTGGCCGAGAAGGCCGGGGCGCACACCGTGATGGACCTCTCCACCGCGGGCGACCTGGACGAGGTTCGCGTGCGCATCCTTGCGGAATCCCCCCTGCCGTTGGGCACCGTACCGCTCTACTCCGTGGCCCAGCCCTACGTGGCCAAGGGGCAGGACCCCAGCGACTTCAGCACGGCCGAGCTCTTCGAGGAGATCGAGAAGGAAGCCGAGCAGGGCGTGGACTTCATGACCCTGCACTGCGGCGTCACGGCCAAGGCCGCCCGCCTTGGCTCCGACGGCAGGCGCATCCTGGGCATCGTCTCGCGCGGGGGCTCGCTGCTGGCGCGCTGGATGAAGCGCCACGGCAAGGAAAATCCCATGCTCGAGAATTACGGCGAGCTGCTCAAGATCTGCCTCAAGCACAACGTGACCATCAGCCTGGGCGACGGCCTGCGCCCCGGCGCGGGCGCGGACGCGGGCGACGCGGCCCAGTGGGAAGAGGTGGCCGTGCTGGGCGACCTGGCCCGACAGGCCCTGGAATACGGCGTGCAGGCCATGATCGAAGGCCCCGGCCACGTGCCCCTGCACCTGGTGCAGAGCCAGATCCAGGGCATCAAGCGCCTGACCAACAACGCCCCGCTCTACGTGCTCGGGCCCCTGACCACCGACGCCGCCGCCGGGTACGACCACATCGCCGGAGCCATCGGCGGCGCGCAGGCCGCCTACTTCGGCGCGGACTTCCTCTGCTACCTGACCCCGGCCGAGCACGTCACCCTGCCCGGACCCGAGGACGTCTGGGACGGCGTGAAGGCCAGCCTGATCGCCGCGCAGAGCGCCGAGACCGCCCTGGGCCGCCCCTGGGCCGTGGAGCGCGACCTGGCCATCTCCAAGGCCCGCGCCGCCCTTGACTGGGAGGCCATGGCCGCCAACGCCCTGGACCCCCACACCCTGAACAAGCGCCGCAAGGACTTCCATAAGGAAAAGGAATGCGCAATGTGCGGTTCCTTTTGCGCCATCCGCATGTTAGAAGGGCTGGAGCCCGAAGGCGGCTGCAAGAAGTCCTAGCCGCCAACGGGATCCACGTCAGCGGCCCGCCTGGATACAGGCCGGTACGATTGAGAAAAAAGCCAGGTCCGAAGCATAGTTGCCGTATGTGAGGGCTTGGCTTTTTTCAGCATCGCAACCAGCCTGGTTTCTTGGGCGGGAAGTCCGCGAGGAGGCAGCCATGTTCAAGCTCGTGCTCGTGCGCCACGGCCAGAGCCAGTGGAACTTAGAGAACCGTTTCACCGGCTGGACCGACGTGCCCCTCTCCCCCCTGGGGGAGGCCGAAGCCGCCGCCGGGGCCAAGGCGCTCCTGGAGGCGGGCCTGGGGTTCGACGTGTGTTACACGTCCTACCTCAAGCGCGCCGTGAAGACCCTGGACATCGTCCTGGAAGCCATGGACCTGATGTGGCTGCCGGTGCACAAGTCCTGGCGGCTCAACGAGCGCCACTACGGTGCCTTGCAGGGCCTGAACAAGGCCGAGATGGCCGAGAAGTTCGGGGAGGATCAGGTGTTCGTCTGGCGCAGAAGCTACGACGTGCGCCCTCCGGCCCTGGAGGCCGAGGACCCGCGCCACCCGCGCTTCGACCCGCGTTACGCCGCCTTGACCCCGGACGAGCTCCCCGCGGTGGAGTGCCTCAAAGACACCGTGGCCCGCGTGCTGCCCTACTGGCACGAGGTGGTGGCCCCGCAGGTGCTGGCCGGGAAACGTGTGCTCGTCTCCGCCCACGGCAACTCGCTGCGGGCCCTGGTGAAGTACCTGGACGGCGTGAGCGACGAGGCCATCACCAAGCTGAACATCCCCACCGGGGTGCCCCTGGTGTACGAGCTGGACGAGGCCCTCAAGCCCATCAAGCATTACTACCTGGGCGACCCGGACGAGATCGCCCGGCAGATCGAGGCCGTGGCCAGCCAGGGCAAGGCCAAGTAGGCTTCCGGCTGAGTGAGAAAGAACGACGGGCCGGTGGAGCAGCGCTCCACCGGCCTTTTTCGTTGGTGCGGGCAGAGAGCGTGGGGCTCCGCCCCACACCCCGCCAGGGGGATGATCCCCCTGGACCCCGCAATAAAAAATCCGTGAAGGCGATGCCTTCCCGGATTATGTCTATTCAATGGTTCGCAACGTCAGCGCCCGTGAGCGCGAAGCCATTGGGGGTGCAGGGGCATCATGCCCCTGCCGGAGGGGTTTGGGGAGGCAGCGCCTCCCCAAGAAACACCATCCGATCCATACCCGTGCAGCCGGGCTACGCCCCCCCGCTCTTCCCGCCTTCATCCGTCGGCGCGGCCTGCCCTCCCTGTCCGCCCTGCCCGCCTTCATCCGTCGGCGCGGCCTGCCCTCCCTGTCCGCCCTGCCCGCCTTCGCTCGCCGCGTCGGCCTCCTCCGCCTTGCCGCCCTTGGGCGGCACAACGGGCCGCAGCGGCTTAAGCTTGAGTTCGGGCTTGCGCCAGGCTCCGCCGGTGCAGAAGCTGTCCCAGGCCCAGCGCAGCCAGCCCACCAGGGAGAAGGCCAGCCACAAGGACCAGGCCAGCATCAGCCCCCGGTACCACCACACGGACACGGACCAGACCTTCGCCACCGGCAGGGCCGAGGGAGTTCGGTCGAAAAGCCAGACCAGGTGGTGCGGGTTGGAGCCGTTGCCCTGCACCATGCCCACGGCCGCACCCAGCAGGCCGTCGCGCACGGCCTCGAACAGGCAGCTCAGCCCGGCCAGCACCAGGCAGACCAGCAGCACCTGCACGGTGTTGAAGGCGAACCAGCCCTCGCGCACCTGATATCTCCTGCGCAGGCCCAGCGCCACGAGCCAGGCCGCCGCGCCCAGGGCCACCACGCCCCCGGGCTGCACCAGCCCCAGGCCCAGCAGCAGCCACTGCCCGAAGCCCAGCGGCGTCCAGGGCAGGCGGGAGAACAGCGCCGCCACGATCAGCACCACGCAGAGCGTGCCCCAAAACACCACGGCAGGCCCCATGGGCGTGGCCCCGGATACCCAGAGCACCCAGCGGTCGCGGGGCAGATCCAGGGTGATCTCGGCGTTCACGGCCGGGTGCCCCACGTCCACGGCGGGGCTGGCCCCGGCGAAGAGGCCGTCCCTGGGCTGCCGCCAGTTCACCGCGACCTCCTGCACGCCGGGGGAGAGGGCGATGCCCACCTCGCCGGGCTTGTCGGAAGACCAGGGCGCGGGCTGCCCCCCGATCTGCAGCCCGGTGAGCTGCGCCTCGGCGGGCAGCGTGAGGGTATGCCGCCCCCCGAGGGAGGAGCGCAGGCGAAGCACGAGCCGGACTTCGTCCTGCCGCGCGCCCAGGGCGGAGCGCAAACGGGCGCGGTCTATGGTCAGGCTCTCGCCGGGTGCGGCCTCCGGCCTGGTGAGCTTTATTGTTACCTTCTCGCCGGGCCAGGGCCGCCACAGCGGGCTCCAGGCGCCGGATTCATTCAGGCTGGCCGTGACCGGGATGCCGGAGAAGGCCACGTCCCACACCGGGGAGGCCTTCAGCCGCCAGGTCTCCACCCAGGGCGCGTCAGTCGGGGCTTCGAGCGTCACTTCGGGTGATATGTCCAGGCGGGAGCGCCAGGAAAGCTCCTGCCGCCCGGCCGCGAGGGAGACCACGGCCTTGCCGTTCTCCACGGGCACGCCGCCCTCCAGCACGGATTCGCCGGACATGAGCCCCACATGGACCAGCACGGGCTGATCCG
>JBKICO010000255.1:0-2809 GCA_046567065.1 Acidobacteriota bacterium | reverse complement strand
GCGCTGGGCTTGTGCACGGGGTTCATTGGGCCTGCCTCCCCTCGCCCTGCGCCTGGGCGGCGTGCTCCTTTGCGGCCCGGTGGCCCGCGCCCGCCTGGGCGGCGCGCCCTTTGAGCCGCGAAAGCAGGAACTGCTCGGGGTCACGCCCGTCCAGGCGGGAAATGTCCATCTCCGCCCTCCCCGCCATCATGTGCCCGCCCGCGCTGCCGTACTCCCCGAACCAGGCCTGGGCCTTCTTGCCCATGTCGCGGCGCAGGCCGTCGGAGCGCATCACGGCCACCAGCTTGTCGCCGTACTGGCCCGCGATGCAGTCCCAGGAGAGGCCGTGCACCCGCAGGAAGAAGTCTGCCAGCACCACCAGCACGTCGGGGTTGTCCACCTTGCCCACGTAGGCCATGAAGCCCTCCCGCCCGATGTAGCGCGCCCGGGCGAAGGCCCGTGAGAAGAACTTCAGCCATCGGCGGTGGAAGTCCGAGTGCACGATGCGCCTCAGCAGTATCTTGTCCGCGTACTTGGAGAGGTAGCTGAAGGCCTTCACGTCCGTGTCGCAGAAGTGGCGCTCGAAGGTCATGGTGTCGGTCTTGATGGCGTAGAGCATGGCCGTGGCCAAAAGCTTCCCCGGGACGATGCCCAGGTTGTAGAGATACTCCGTGAGCAGCGCGCTGCAGGAGCCGTACTCCGGGCGTATCTCCACGTACTTGGCCTGCACGGGGTGCCTGGGGTCCAGCGGGTGGTGGTCCAGGATGACGTCGTAGCCCAGGGCGGGGAACTCGGTGCAGTGGTGCGGCTGGGAGTCCACCATAGCGAAGTGCTGGTAGAGCCCGGTCATACCCGGGGTCAGCCTGGCCAGGGGGATGCGCAGGCTGTGGATCATGGTCAGGTTGTCGGGGCGGGAGACCTCGTTGATGTGGGCGATGTCGGCCTGAGCCCCGCGGCTGCGGATGATCTGGCGCAGGGCCATGGCGCTGCCGATGGCGTCGGGATCGGCGTTGATGACGATCAGCCAGCGCTGCTGGGGGCGTATCAGGCCCGTGAGCCCGGCCAGCTTTTCGGTGAGCACTCTGAAGATCGCCATGTCCCTCTCACTTGAGCCTGAGCGGCAGCCCGGCCACACTCAGGCGAACTTCATCGGCCAGGGCGGCCAGCCGCTGGTTGAGCGCGCCCTGCGCCCTGGCGAAACGGCGCACCAGGGAGGTGGCGGCCACCGGGCCGAGGCCCACCTCGCAGCTCACCAGCAGGCAGTGCGGGGCGTCCGCCCCACGGAAGCCCTCCAGGGCGCGGGCCAACTCCCTGGAGCGGTCCCGCCCGTGCTCCAGGCAGGCGAACACCCAGAAGTCCAGGCTGTCCACCAGCACCTTGAGGCCCTTGGCCGAGGCCTCCTCCAGCGCCGCGCCCAGCTCCAGCCCGGGTTCGAGCACGGGCAGCGCCGGGTCGCGGGCCTGGCGGTGCGCCAGTATCTGCCGCCGGAAGCCCTCGTCGCGGGCACGCCCCATGGCCAGGATCACGCCCGGACCCGGGGCCTCCAGAAACATGGCATAGGCCATGTCGGACTTGCCCGATTTTTCGCCGCCGAGCACCAGCCGGATCATGGGGCAGTTCCCCACTCGTGGTGCAGACCGTAGAATTTTTCCAGGCTGGCGCGCAAGTCCTCTTCCGAAAAAACTTCAAAAAGCACCGGTGTTTTCGCGGGCAGGGCCTCGAACACGGCGCGCAGTTCGTCCTCCTGGCCGGGCGTGAGCCTGTCCAGGGCCAGGTGGCTGTGCCTGCCCTCCTCGGTGCCGGGTGCGTAGCAGTGCAGCAGCTCCACCCGCTCCCACAGGCCGGGCAGGCCCGGCAGCCAGTTTTGTCCGAAGGCCATCATGTGCCCCACGTCCAGGCACACGGGCATGTCCAGGGCCTCGATCACCGGCCAGTGCCGCCTGAGGCCCTGGCCGGGCACGTTCTCCACCAGCAGCCGCCACCCCGGGGCGGCCTCGCGCCAGAGCGCGGCCACGCCCTCGAGTTGCCCTGGCTCGGCGGGCGGGTGCAGCACGCCGCCCCAGGGCGAGAGGTTCCCGGCAAGCTCCATCAGGCGGGAGATGACGGCGTACACGGCTTCGGCCCCGCGCTCCCAGGGCAGGTCCACGGGCAGGTGCGCGTGGGATTCCAAGCCCGGGACCGGCGGGATGTCTTCCGGGGTGTAGGCCAGGGAGGGCGCGGTCTGGTAGAAGAGCAGCGCGGCCTGGCGCACGGGCAGATCCCAGGCGGCGATGCGCGCCAGGTTGTCCGCCAGGGTGGTGGGCCAGAGCCAGCTTGTGGCGGCCAGCCCGCGGGAGGGAACCTCCGCGGAAGGAATGTTTTCGCTTGTCATGCCTGGGGCTGCTTGTTACAAATACATGTCTTTGGTTGGTTCGACTTTATCAAATAGTTACCGCAGGTTACGCGTTTCTATTTTTCGCCAGGAGGCCCGGGGAGTGGTTAGGTTCCGCAACGCAATCCAGCACGTTTTCAATCCGCTGCACATCTATTGCCGCCTGAAGGATTTCGGGCTGCCCGGGCCTATGGCCAAGAAAGTGTGCCGCGCCTACGAACGCTTCCTATTCCCTCTGCTGCCCTGAGCGCAAGCCCCCCGCATCCCCGCCCTTTTTCTTCGCTCCACCCGCCCGGCCGAACTGCCGGGCGTTTTGCTGTTGTGTTTCACCACGCCGCCCTGTACCCATCTCCCGGGCGGGCCCGACCCCGCCCGCGCATTCCCCGACCGAGGACGCCCCGTGAAGAGCCCGCGCGCGACGCTTGCGATCATCATTCTGCTGGTGGCAGTGGTTGCCTC
>JBKICO010000254.1:449-3142 GCA_046567065.1 Acidobacteriota bacterium | reverse complement strand
CCACGGCTGAGCCCACCAGCCCCCGGTGGCCCGCCACGAAAATTCGCTCGTTGCTCACATGGTTTCCGTTGCAGAGGGGATTGAAAGACCGACGCCCCTTAGCACGGCGCGGCCTGGAAGGCTAGTGGCCCGCAGGGCCGGGAAGAGCGGCTCAGGCCAGAAAAGGGGAGAGTTCGCGGGCCAGCTTGTCCAGGGTGTCCAGCGGCAGCCGGGCGGCGGGCTGATCGGCCGCCCGTTCGATGGCCAGGGCCAGCTCCGCCAGCTCCTTCAGCCCGGTGTTGAGCAGGTTGCCTTTCACGTTGTGGGCCCAGAAGGCGGTTTGCTCGCGGTCGCCCTGGCGCATGGCCTCGCCCAGGGAGGCCATGGAGCGCCTGAGCGCGTCCCGGCTGGTGCCAACCAGGGAGCGGGCCGCGCTCTCGCCCAGGCCGAGGACACAGATGAAGTGGTCCCTGATGGCCTCGGCCAGGTCTTCCCGGGCGTACGTCATGTCCGTCAGCGGCCGGCTTCCACGGCCCGGTTGAAGGCGGCGAAGCGTTCGGCATAAGGCGGATAGCCGAAGAAGGCCGACCCGCTCACCAGCACGTCCGCCCCGGCCCGCACGATCTCCGCGCAGTTCTCCAGGGTGACGCCGCCATCCACCTGGATGAGCGTCTCAAGCCCCTTGGCGTCGATCATGGCCCGCAGGGAGCGGATCTTCTCCATGCTGAAGCCGATGAAGGACTGGCCGCCGAACCCGGGGTTCACGCTCATCACCAGCACCATGGAGAGCTGCGGCAGCAGGTACTCCACGACGGAGAGCGGCGTGGCCGGGTTGAGGGCCACGGCGGGCTTGGCGCCCAGGCGGGCGATCTCGGCCACGGCGCGCTCCAGGTGGTGCGTGCTCTCGGCGTGCACGCAGACCAAGTCCGCCCCGGCGGAGACGAAGTCCGCCAGGTAGCGCTCCGGGCGCTCGATCATCAGGTGCACGTCGAAGAACAGCTTGGAGACCGGGCGCAGGCTCTTGATCACCAGCGGCCCCACGGTGATGTTGGGCACGAACAGCCCGTCCATCACGTCCCAGTGCACCCAGGGGATGCCCGCGGCCTCCAGGGCGGTCAGCTCCTCGGCCAGGCGGCCGAAGTCGGACGAGAGCAGCGAGGGGGAGAGGATCATGCGCCCTCCATGGCGAAGTCCACCTTGATCTTGAAGAGCTCCTCGGCGGGCAGGTTCAGCACGGAGATGCCCGTCTTGCCGGTGATCTCTGCCAGGGTGGCGCGCACGGCGGCCATGTCCGGCGCGATCATGGTGAACCAGACGTTGAAGGAGTGGTCGCGCAGGTAGTTGTGGGTCACCCCGTGGTGCGAGTTGACCTCGGCCACGAAGGCCTCGATCTGCGCCTCGGGCACGCGCGCGGCGCAGAGCGTGCTCTGCCAGCCAAGCGACCCGGAGCTGAAGTTGGCCCCGATGCGCCGGATGACGCCCTTGGCCCGAAGCGCCCTCACGCGGGCCAGCACCTCGGATTCGGTGAGCCCGAGCTGCTCGCCCACGGCGGCGTAGGGCCGCTCCTCAATCGGAAAGCCGGACTGGATGATGTCCAGGATTTTGCGGTCGTATGCGTCCATGCGCCGAGTCTACTCCACTTGCCCGCCGGAGGCAAAACCCCCGTGGCCTTCGGGTTTCTCCCCGCCCCGCTTGGGCTGGTAGGTGCACAGCGGCTCCGGGGCCATGGGGTCGCCCTTCATGGTGAAGGCCCTGGCCCGGCACCCGCCGCAGACCTTGTGGTATTCGCAGGGGCCGCACTTGCCCTCGTACTGCTTCTGGTCCCGGAACTTTTTGAACCACTGGGTCTCGGCCCAGATTTCGGGGAAGGGCGTCTCCAGCACGTTGCCGCAGTCCAGCTCCAGGTAGCCGCAGGGCTGCACCGTGCCCGAGTGCGAGATGAAGCAGAACCCGATGCCGCCCAGGCAGCCGCGCGTGAGCGCGTCCAGCCCGAAGTTGTCGGGCGTCACGGGCACGCCGTCCTCCTTGGCGCGCTGGCGCATGATCCGGTAATAGTGCGGCGCGCAGGTGGCCTTGAGCTGCATGCTGGTGGTCTTGCGGAAGTCGTGGAACCAGTTGAGCACGGTCTCGTATTCCTCGGCCGTGATCACCTGGGCGGCGATCTCCGTGGCGCGGCCCGTGGGCACCAGCAGGAAGATGTGCCAGGCGCTTGCGCCCAAGGACTCGCACAGCTCGAAGATCTTCCTGAAGTTGTGCAGGTTGGACTTGGTGACCGTGGTGTTGATCTGGAACTCGATGCCGGCGTCCTTCAAATGCTGGATGCCGCGCAGCGCGCCCTCGAAGGCCCCCTTCTCGCCCCGGAACTCGTCGTGGGTCTCGGGGTCCGGGCCGTCGATGGAGATGGAGCAGCGCTGGATGCCCACCTCCTTCATGCGCCGGGCGTTCTCCGCCGTGATGAGCGTGCCGTTGGGGGCCATGACGCAGCGCAGGCCCTTGGCGTTGGCGTAGGCCACCAGGTCGTCCCAGTCGGGGCGCATGAGCGGCTCCCCGCCGGTGAAGATGATGATGGGGTTGCCGACCTCGGGGAAGGTGTCGATGAGGGCCTTGGCCTGGGCGTTGGAGAGCTCGCCCGGGTAGGGCTCGAAGTGGGCCTCGGCGCGGCAGTGCTTGCAGGCCAGGTTGCAGCGGCGGGTGATCTCCCAGGCCACCAGGCG
>JBKICO010000254.1:0-439 GCA_046567065.1 Acidobacteriota bacterium | reverse complement strand
GCCCAGGGGAGGATGGGCGCCGCCGGGATGCCCTTTGGAATGAGGATGCACGTCCGCCCTCCTACAGCCTGTCCAGCATGGCTTCGGTGAAATACGTCAGAATCAAATCCGCCCCGGCGCGCTTGATGGCCAGCAGCGATTCCGTCATGACCGCCTGCTCGTCGATCCAGCCGAGCTGGGCCGCCGCCTTGATCATGGAGTACTCCCCGCTGACCTGGTAGGCGGCCAGGGGCAGGTCGAAGTTGTCGCGAACCAGGCGGATGATGTCCAGATACGGCCCGGCGGGCTTGACCATCAGGAAGTCCGCCCCCTCGGCCACGTCCGCCGCGGCCTCGCGCAGGGCCTCGCGCCAGTTGGCCGGGTCCATCTGGTAGGACTTGCGGTCCCCGCTCTTGGGCGCGGACTCCGCAGCCTCGCGGAACGGCCCGTAGAACGCGGA
>JBKICO010000253.1:0-5812 GCA_046567065.1 Acidobacteriota bacterium | reverse complement strand
ATCGAGGGCCTGGTGGCCCTCACCTCCTCCAAGCCCGACCTCGTGCTGCTTGACCTGCGCATGCCCGTGATGGACGGTCTGGCCTTCCTGGAGGAAAAGCGGCGCATCGGCGACGACACCCCCGTGATCGTGATCTCGGGCCGAGCCGACATCCAGGACGCCATCCACGCCTTCCGCCTCGGCGCCTGGGACTACATCATCAAGCCCATCGAGAGCTTCGACCTGCTGGCCCACGCCGTGTCCGCCGTGATGGAGCGCCGCGAACTGACCATCCAGGTGCGCAGGGCCGAGGCCCGCTACTCCAACCTGGTGCACAACATCCCCCTGATGATCTTCAGCCTGGACGAGCTCCTCAACGTCCAGTTCGTGAACAGCGCCTCCATGGGCATGCTGGGCTTCCCCCCCGAAGAGGCCCGGAGCCAGGAGGGCTGGTTCCTGGCGCGCATCCATCCCGACGACCGGGAGCGGGTGCGGGCCAGCCTGGAGCAGCGCCTGCGGGACAGCTCCTTCGCCTTTTCCAAGACCTGCCGGATGCTGCGCAAGTCCGGCCGGGTGGTGCACGGCATCATCAAGAGCATCCCCTCCCCGGTCTGCGGCGCGGCCAGCGAACGCCCCCAGGTGGAAGGCGTGGTGCTCGACATCACCGACAGGCTGATGCTGGAGAAATATCTGGTTCAGAAAGAGAAGGTGAAGACCCTGGGCGCCATCTCCGCCGAGGTGGCGCACGAGATACGCAACCCTCTGGTCTCCATCGCGGGGTATGCGCGCAGGCTGGTCAAGAAGCAGCCGGATTCCGCCGAGGCCCAGGTGATCCTGGACGAAGCCCAGCGTTTGGAGCGCATCCTGGACCGCATCCGCGACTACCTGAGCCCCGTGAAGCTCCACCGCGAAGCCTGCGACCTGGGGGCCATCGCGGGCAAATGCCTGGAACTGCTCTCCCCCGAGTTGGAGGCCAACGGCGTCGCGCCCAGGTTCCTCAAGGACATCGCCTCGGCAACCGTGGAGGAGGATGCGGAACTGCTCATCCAGGTGGTCATAAACCTGATCCGCTCCACCCTGGCCAACCTGCCCCCCAAGGGCGGCATGTGGCTGCGCACCTTCGAGAGCGAGCGATTTCTGCACCTGGAGGTCTGCGGCGGGCAGGCCGCGCCCGTGCCCGACGTGGACAAGGTCTTCCTGCCCTTCGACGAAGGCGGCGACACCATCGGCCTGCCCTTCTGCCACAGGCTGCTGCGCACAATGGGCGGCTCGCTGACCTTCGAGCAGAAGGACAACGTGGCCTGCTTCGTCATGAGCGTGCCGCGCGCCCAGCGGGGCCACCCGGAGCGTTCCAACTCCTTGGGTTGAACCTGGCTGATTTTCCTTTTTCAAAAACGGTTCGGCCGGGCCCCGCGCATACGGCTTGCGCGGAGCCCGGCCTACGGCAAGGCGGTGGGAGGGAACTATCTTTGGCCCTCAGGCGGCCATGGTGCGGCTCATGTTGCCTTCGATCTTCTTGTAGAGCGGGTTCTCGCGCCCGAGCTTGCCCGCCACCAGATCCAGCGCGGCGCCGAACTCGCGCCGGGCTTCGTCCGGGCGGCTGGCCAGCAGGTGCACCAGGCCCAGGTTGTTGCGCATCTTGGCCTCGTACATGGCCACACCGGCCTTGCGGGCCATGCCGATGGCCTGCGAGAGCATCCGGTCCGCACCGGCGAAGTCGCCAGCCTGGCAGGCCTCCATGCCCTCACGGTTCAGGCGGGTCATGGCCTTGGCCCGGCACCCGCCGCCGCAGCCGCAGCTTTCGCTCTGGGCCTGGGCCATGGGCTTGAGGATGCTCGAAAACATATTCCGGGGGCGCTCCGAAGAGCCGATGGATGATCTGGTTGTCATGGCGGTACTCCTGCTCGTCTGCTGGGGCGGGGGGATGCCTTGGCGTTCGCCAGCGAGCCTCGTCCTTCCCGCGTCCCGTTGTTAATGATTTATTGAAAATGATTTTCATTGTCAACATCAAAAGAGCATTTTCCCCTCTCCCCTTGCCCACACACCCCAAGGCATCTACTCTCCCCCGCCATGAACAGCACCACCTGGCCCCTCTTCCCCGTCGAGGACCCCTTCCCCGCCCTGGCCGCCCTGGCCGGTTCCGCCCGCCCCCTGGTGGTGGACGGCGGAGCCAACAAGGGGCGCACCGTGGCCCGCCTGCTGGAGCTGCTCCCGCAGGGCTCGGTGGTGGCCTACGAGCCCCTTCCCCGCCTGGCGCGCAAGCTGGCCAAGCGCTTCAAGGACGACGCCCGGGTGAGCCTGCGCGAGGCCGCATTGGGCTCAGCACCCGCGCGCCTGGTCATCAACGAGTTGGAGAGCGCCACGTGCTCCTCCCTGCTTGAGCCGGACGCCATCATGCAAAAGCACCCGGACAAGCCCATGGGCGTGGCCCGGCGGGTCGAGGTGGAGGTGGTGCGCCTGGACCAGGACCTGCGGGAGCAGCCCCAGCTCATCAAGCTGGACCTGCAGGGCTACGAACTGGAGGCCCTGCGCGGCGCGGAGGGCCTGCTGGGCGGGGTGCGGGGCGTGCTGTGCGAGGTTTCCTTCTCGGAAATGTACAAGGGCCAGCCCCTGGCGGGCGAGCTCATGGCCTGGATGGAGGCCAGGGGGTTCAGGGTGCGCGGCCTCTACCGCCCCTGGTTCGACGAGGATGGGGACCTGAGCGCTGCTGACGCCCTGTTCGAGAGGCGCTGACCCTCTGGGAACGGCGGCCCGCCGCCTAGCCCATCATCGCGGCCTATCCGAAAAGCTGCCGACATGATGCAAGAAAAAGCCAAGCCCGGCGCGCGGTTACCCTGCGCGCCGGGCTCGGCTTTTGTGATGCGACGAAGTCGGCAGGGAGTTGCAACAGGCCGCTAGAAGGCCTTGATCATCCAGGCGCCCAGCGCCAGCAGAGCCACGCCCGCCAGGCGCGCCCAGCTCACGGGGTGCTCCGGGTAGCCCACCAGGGAGTAGTGGTCCAGCACCACGGAGGCCACAAGCTGGCCCATGAGCATGAAGGCCGTCATGGAGGCGGCCCCGAGCTTTGGGCCGACCAGGATGGTGGCCGTGACGAACGCCGCGCCCATGAGCCCGCCCGTCCAGAGCCAGAGCGGCGTGGAGGCCATCTCGGAGAACGTGGGCCAGGTGTGCCTGGCCGCCAGGCTGTAGACGCCCAGGGCCAGCGTGCCCACCAGGAAGGAAATGAAGGAGGCCTGGACAGGGTCGCCCAGGACCTTGCGGAGCTGGATGTTGAGCCCGGCCTGGATGGGCACCAGGGCTCCGGCCACGAAGGCCACGAGGATGAAGGCGTTGCGCATGAAGGGGGCTCCCGTTTGGGGTTCCAAGGGGAGGAACTCCCCTTGGCCGCCGGAGGCTTTCATCGAACAAAACCGCCGAGATGGCGACATTGCCTCCGGCGGGCGAAGAGGGCTCCGCCCTCTCTGCACTCTCCCGCCAAAGGGGCTTCGTCCCTTTGGAATCCTTCCCGGCTTCGCGTCCTGGGCGAAAGCCTTGAGCGGTCTGGAAGGCCAGCCGCTAGCTGGCGGCCAGCAGCCGCCTGAAATCGGTGAATTCCACGCCCAGCGCGCCCAGTTCCTTGATGAGGGCGGCCAGGAAGACGCCCGCCGCGTCGTTCATGCGCTGGTGGTGCAGCATGACGCCCAGGCGGCCGCTGGCCAGGCCCTGGCGCATCTCCTCCAGCATGGCGTCGAGGGAGGCCTTAGGGTCTGGCTCCTTGCGGGTGTGCAGGTCCATGCGCACGGGGAAGTCCGGCAGGCCCTCGGGCGGGTTGGGGCCTGCGCCCACGGTGCGCGAAAGCCCCCTGAAGCCGATGGCGGGCATGGCGGCCATGGATTCGCCGTCGCAGCGGTTCCAGGGCGGGCTGAACACCGGGGTGAAGCGCTGCTCCATGATTTCGCCCAGGCGCTTGAAGCCCTTGGTCAGGTCCAGGCGCTTGTCCTTGGCGGGGCGGGCCTGGCCGAACTCGCGCTTCTTCTGCCCGGCGGGTTCGAAATTCATGTGCCTCCAGCCGTGCTGGCACCAGCAGAACAGTTCGTCCTCGCGGGCTTCCTTGAGCAGGGCCTGCCAGCGGCTCACCGTCAGCCAGGAGGGCACCGTGGCCATGCACAGGGGCGCTCCGCCCTCGCGGAAGATGCGCACCATCTTGGTGAAGCTGTTGCCGGGCACGGCAACGTCGTCGGCGCGGAAAAACACCTGGGCGCGGCCGCCCGGAGCCTGGGACAAGCCCAACTCCGCGGCCTGAATCAGCCGTGTGCGGTAGTTGTCGGGGAAGGCCAGCCAGAGGGGGGATACGTTGTTGGAGACGATCATGGAAACCTGAAATGCCGTAGGTTAGAATGTTACAGCCGCCGTTGTCCGTGAAGGATCAGCCGGGCAGCCCGCTCGGCGCCGTCCAGGCGCACCGGGCAGCCAGCTTCGGGGCGGCCTTTGCGGGCCAGGGCCTCGATGAGCCGGGCCAGGCGGCGGGGCTCCAGGTCGGCCTGGCCGAGAACGCCCAGCGCGCCCATGGACTGCAACCGCAGCGCGCGCATGGACTGCTCACGGTTCTGGGCGAAAGGCCAGACCAGCGCCGGAACCCCGGCAGCGAGGACGTTCATCGTCGTGTTGTATCCGGCCAGCGACAGGGAGACATCAGCTCCGGCCAGGAGGTCGGGGAAGTTCCCGGCGAATCGGGACACCCGGATGCCCGAGTGCGGGCAGGCATCGGCCCCTAACCGCTTATAGGCCGTTTCGTCAAGGAAGGGGCCGCTGAAAACCTCCAGCCGAGGCCGGGGCGAAAGTTGCAGCAGCGGGTAGGCGGCCACCGCCGCGAACAGCAGCTCCGAGCCCACTTTGCCGCCCCCGGCGCTGGCCACGATGAGCGTATCCGCCTCGGCCAGCCCCATTTCCGCGCGCACGCGCTCGCGGGCGCCCGGGGAGGGACGCTCCACCACGAACCCGGTGTATTCCACTGGGATGGCAATCTCGCGGGCGCGGGGGAAGGTCTCCTCCAGGGGGAAGAGCGCCGGGTCGGAGTGCACCAGCAGACCGTCGAAGAACTCCGCGAGCCGTTTGAGCACCCGGCCCTGGTACTTCCCGGGGTCGGCCTTCTCCACCAGGATGTCGCGCAGGCTGCACAGCACCCGGGGCCTGCCGAAAGCGCCTTCGCGGATGGCTTGCAGCGCCGGGACCAGCTCGAACTCGAAGGCCCGCCTGCCGAAGGGATAGAGCTCCACCACGAAGGCCTCGGGGCGCTCGCGCTCCAGGATGGCCAGCAGCCGCTCGCGGCGCTCCGCCTTGACCGCCTCGGGGTCGCCCTGGACGAGCATCTGCGAGAAATCCTCGTCCATGCTGAGCACGGGCAGGCGCTCATGCACCACGTGGGGGCCGAGCCCGGCGGGAACGTCCGGCCCGCCCGTGACGAACACCACCCGATGCGGGGCCAGGGCGCGCACGATGGCCAGGCTGCGCATGTAGTGCCCCAGGCCGAGCACGTGCTGGCAGTAGAAGACGATTGTCATAGCGGCAGGTTCATGGCCTCGACGGCCAGGCAGCCGCCCTCGGCGCGCAGAAGGTGCAGGGCGCGCGGGGCGAGGATTTTGGGCTCCGTGGGCAGGTAGTCCCGCCCGAGCAGGGCGTAGAGCACGGCGCGGACCACGCCTTCGTGGGTCACTGCAAGCACGGACTGCCCTTCGTGCGCCCGGGCCAGCCGCGACAGGGCCTCCCAGGCGCGCGCCAGCACTTCGTAGCGCGCCTCGCCGCCAGGGGGCGTGAAGGCCCAACCCACGGCCTCTTGCGGGGCGAGCAGCCCGGC
>JBKICO010000252.1:0-3671 GCA_046567065.1 Acidobacteriota bacterium | reverse complement strand
CGATGGTGTCCCCGTGCTGGCACACCAGGTCCAGCTCGCCGGTGCGGCAGCGGAAGTTGCGCTCCAGCACCCGCATCCCGGCCCGGCGCAGCAGGCGCTCGGCGGCATCCTCGCCTTCGCGGCCCAGGGTCAGATGCCCGGCAGGCACGGGCGCTCCTGGAGCACGGCCTTGGGCTCGGGGCGCACGCCCCGGAAGGTCATGCGGTGCTGCGCGCATGGCCCCAGGCGCAGGATGGCCTCGCGGTGCACCTGTGTGCCGTAGCCCTTGTGCTCCCCGAAGCCGTAGCCCGGGAAGCGGTTCTCCAGCTTAGACATGATGCGGTCGCGGAAGGTCTTGGCCAGGATGGACGCGGCGGAGATGGCCGGGATGCGCGCATCGCCCTCCACCTCGGCCCGCTGGCGAATGGTATGCAGGTGCAGCATCCGGTTGGGGATGATCTTGTCGCCGTCCACCAGCACGAGCGTGGGCCGCGAGCCCAGCAACGCCAATGCCCGGGACATGGCCGAGAAGGTGGCCTGCAGGATGTTGATGCGGTCTATCTCGGGCGCCCAGGCCACGCCGAGGCCCCAGGCCACGGCTTGGGCCTTGATGGCCGGCTCCAGTTCCAGGCGACCGCGTTCGGTGAGCTTCTTGGAGTCCGTGAGGCCCGGAAGCTCGAACGTCTCCGGCAGTATCACGGCCCCGGCCACCACCGGCCCGGCCAGACAGCCGCGCCCCGCCTCGTCGATGCCTGCTATCACGCCGCCTCCCGCCCGGCCTGGGACAGCGGCAGCCGGATGGTGAAAGTTGTGCCCTCGCCGGGGGTGGAGTGGGCCTGGATCGTACCGCCGTGGTTGCTGGTGATGATGAAGTAGCTCACGGAAAGGCCAAGCCCCGTGCCCTCGCCCACCTCCTTGGTGGTGAAGAAGGGCTCGAACACCTTGCCGAGCAGGGCTTCCTCCATGCCGGGGCCGTTGTCCGCGATGTCGATGCGGGCCATGTCCGCCTCGACCGAGGTGCGCAGCACGATCCTGGGCTGGCGCTCCCCGCGCACCATGCCCCGCGCTCAGGGCCTGGGCCGCATTGCGCAGGATGTTCATGGCCACCTGTTCGATCTGCGTGGGCGAACAGGGCACGCTCGGCATGTCCTGGGCGTACTCCCGCACGATCTCCACCTTGCGGAAATCATACTTCTTCTTCATGTCGTAGTCGTTGGCGCAGAGCTCCAGGGCCTTGTCCAGCAGCACGCCTATCTCGACGGGCACGTGGTCCGACCCGGGCTTGCGGCTGAATTCGAGCATGTTGGCCACGATGCTGGCGGCTTTTTCGCCGGATTCGCGCACGGCGTCCAGCAGGTCGAACACCCGGCGCCTGGAGCAGTAGTCCCTGACGGCGTCCAGGGTGCAGCCCGCCTCGGCCGCCGCAACAGCGTTGGCCGGGATCCCGGCCTCCAGCCTGCGGCGCAGGTTCTGCACGCTCTGCAGAATGCCCGCCAGCGGGTTGTTGATCTCGTGGGCCATGCCCGCCGCGAGGCCGCCCACGGACATCATCTTCTCCGTCTCGGCCACCATGGCGTACATGCGCACGCGCTCGTCGATATCGACCGCGATGACCAGCAGGTAGGGCGCGCCCGCCACCTCTATCCGGCAGAAGGTGCACTCCGCCATGCCCCCGCCTTCGTCCGCCTGGCGCAGGCGCAGGTCCGCCCGTTGCAGGCCCTCGCCCGCCAGGGCCTTGCCCGCCGGGGAGGACGGGTCCGACGTGTTCCAGACTTCCATGGCACGCGGACCCCGCCCGAGCAGTTCCGCCTTGGCCACGCCAAGCAGCTCCGCCGCCGCGCGGCTCGCCATGACGCACGCCCCGTCCGCGCCGTCGTAGAGCAGCACGCCCACGGGGGAATGCTCCAGGATCATCTCGTTGAAGGTGAGCGCCAGCCGCAGGGACTCTTCGGCGTCCTTGCGGGCCGAAATGTCGGCGTGGGTGCCGATCATGCGCAGGGCCGCGCCGGAGGCGTCGCGCTCCACCACCTTGCCCACCGCCAGAATCCAGCGGTAGCGGCCGTCCTTGCAGCGCAGGCGGTGCTCCAGCACGTAGCTGGAGCTGTCGCCGGAGAGATAGCGCTGCACGGTCCGCTCGGCGTGATCAAGGTCCTCGGGGTGCAGCAGTTCCCGCCACTGCTCGAAGTTGTCCCGCAGTTCGTCCGGCGCGAAGCCGAGCATGGATTTCCAGCGGTCAGAGAAGAAGACCTTGCCCGTGGCCACGTTCCAGTCCCACACGCCCGCTCCCGCGCCTTCCAGGGCGAACTGCCAGCGTTCGTCGCTGGCGCGCAGGGCTTCAAGCAGTTCGGAGAGCTCCCTGGTCTTGGCGCGCACCCGGCGCCTGAGCACGACGTTGAATCCGCCCAGGACCATGAGGCAGACCAGAACTCCGGCCACGGCGTAGCGGATCATGCCGCGCACCCGGGAGTTGTAGAGGGGGACGCCCATCCACTTGTTGTTTATGGCCTCCAGCTCCGTGCGGGGAATTTTCTCGAAGCCGCTCTCGACAAGGTTCAGCAGATCAGCCCGGCCCTTCTTCACGGCCCGGTGGAACTCGCCCGAGTAAAGGGTGAACCCGAACAGGAAATCGTCGTCCAGGTTGTATTTGTACAGGTAATACAGCGCCGGGGGCTTATCCACGCAGAAGACCTTGACCACGCCGTCACGGGCGGCCTTGATGACCTGCTCGTAGCTGCTGAATTCCTTCACCGAGGTAATGCCGCGCCCCCGGAGCACATCCACGCAGGCATCCCCGGCCTTGACGCCGATGGTGAAGCCCTGGAGCGAGTCCAGGTTGGTGATGCCGCTCAAGTTCTTGTGGTAGAAGACGGGCACGTCCAATTGGGCGTAGGCCGGGGTGAAGTCGTAGACCCTGACCCGGGCCGCGTTCTGGAACATGGTGTCGATGACGTCCGCCCGGCCCTCGGCCATGACCTGCTGGGCTTTGTCCCAGTCGGTGGCCACTAAGTTCACGGCCACACCGGTGACGGCGGACCACTGCTTCCACTGGTCGACCAGGACGCCCTGGAGTTCGCCGTCCTGGGCCCGGAAGATGTAGGGGGGGTAGTTGTCGTCCATGACGACGGTGATGGAGGCGGGCTTGAGCCGGGATGGCTGTTCCTGCTGGGCGCCGAGGGCCTGGGGGGCGGCGTGGAGCAAGGTGAACGCCAGGACGAACGCCGCGAAGAGGCGCACGAATCCCGCGCTGAACAAATCCGCATTGACCCGTCCGCAGTTCACGTCTCCCCCCGTTGCCTGACAGCTATGTGCCCGAAAACCGGGGTCCTGCGCAACCGCAAACAGAGGCGTCACACACGCGTTGCGGATCGCGCCCGGCCGGCCGGGCGCGCCGAAGGCCTCCCGGCCAGGGGCCGGGCGGATTGCTCCCTGGCGCGCCGCCCCGGGACAACGGAAACAGGGCAAGACCCCCTCGCGGGGTCCTGCCCTGTTGGCTTCGAAGCTGGAAGGCGGCCCGGGCCGCCGAGCAGTCACAGGAGGCCGCGCCCGGGAGGGGTTGGCCGAAGGCCTAGTTGTTCCAGTCGTTCTTGGACTTGATGCGCGAGGCCTTGCCCTTGAGCTTGCGCAGGTAGTACAGGCGGGAACGGCGGACCTTGACCTCGTTCACCACTTCCACGCGCTCGATGAAGGGCGAG
>JBKICO010000251.1:0-8457 GCA_046567065.1 Acidobacteriota bacterium | reverse complement strand
TGTTCAAGGCCAAGTCCCAGGGCAAGGGCGAGAGCTGCATCTTCGACAAGGCCATGCACAACGAGGTGCGCTCCAGGCTGATCCTGGAGAACGACCTGCGCCGCGCCCTGGAGCGCGGGGAGCTCTTCGTGGCCTACCAACCCCTGGTCTCCCTGCCGGACGGCAGGCCCACGGGGTTCGAGGCCCTGATGCGCTGGAAGCACCCGGAGCGTGGGCTGGTGAGCCCGGCCGAGTTCATCCCCGTGGCCGAGGCCTCGGGCCTGATCCTCAACCTGGGCGAGTGGATACTCTCCGAGGCCTGCGCCCAGCTTGCCCGCTGGCGGGCCGCCATCCCGGGCGCGCGGGACCTGAGCATGAGCGTCAACCTCTCGGGCCGCCAGTTCATGCAGGCGGACCTCACCGAACGGGTGGGAGCCATCCTGCGCGATTCGGGCCTGCCCAGCGGAGCGGTGAAGCTGGAGATCACCGAGAGCGTGGTCATGCAGAACGCGGAACGCGCCGTGGAGATGCTTGGCGAGCTCAAGAAGCTCGGGCTCCAGATCATGATCGACGATTTCGGGACGGGCTACTCGTCCCTGGCCTACCTGCGCCGCTTCCCGGTGGACGCCCTGAAGGTCGACCGCTCCTTCGTGCGCAACCTGGACAGCGACCGCGATAACCGCCAGATCGTGCGGGCCATCGTGCAACTGGCCGCCAGCCTGGAACTCTCCGTGGTGGCAGAGGGCATCGAGCGCCGGGAGGAACTGGAGACGCTCGGCCACATGGGCTGCGCCCTGGGCCAGGGCTACCTCTTCGCCAGGCCCCTGGGCGCGGGGGCCGCGCAGGAATACCTCAAGGGCGCGCTGGCCCAGCCCGAATAGCGGCCTGTCGAAAAATCATACCCGGGCTGCGTTGCCCGAAAAAACCAGACCCTCGCGTATGCCGGATACGCGAGGGTCTGACTTTTTCTGGCGCCTTGCCTGCGAATATTTTGAACAGGCGGCAGGAATCGGCTTTAAGCGTGCAGGGTGGCGGCTTACCGCCTGAGCGCCGCCTCGGCCAGGGCGTTGACGCAGGCCGCCGCCAGGGCCGAGCCGCCCTTGCGCCCGGCCAGGGCCACATACGGCGCATCGCCGCGCCCGATGAGCATGTCCTTCGATTCGGCGGCGTTGACGAAGCCCACGGGCATGCCCACCACCAGGGCGGGGGTAAGCCGCCCCTCGTCCATCAATTCCATGAGCCGCAACAGCGCAGTGGGCGCGTTGCCCACCGCGAAGATCAACGGCCCAGCCAGTTCCGCGGCGGCCTCCACGGCCATCCTGGCCCGGGTGGTTCCGGCGGCGCGGGCCTTTTGGGCGACGTCCGGGTCCTCCATGAAGCAGACCGTGCGGCAGCCCAGGGCGTCCATGCGCCGCCGGGGGATGCCCTTCAAGCACATGAAGGTGTCCGTGACGATGGTGGCCCCGGCGCGCAGGGCGGCCACGCCCGCCTCCACGGCCCCCGGGGAGAAGCGGAGCAGGGCGGGCATCTCGAAGTCGGCCGAGGTGTGTATCAGCCTGCGGGCCACCTCCCACTCCAGGCCCGAGAACGGGCGGGGCTCCGGGACCTCGGAATCGATGATGGAGAAGCTCAGGCGTTCGATCTCTTCGGGAAGCATGGGGGCCTTGATCTCTGGTTTCGTCATGGGGCCTGCCTACGCCGTTTCGGGCCGCTCGCCAAGGGTTTGCATCCCCCATGCTGTCCATGTATACTCTTTCGGAATGCAAGGATGTGAGGCCCTTGACCCAGGGCCGGATGGAGTTGTGGCATGTGGGTGAGCGAGCTTCGGCCCGGCCTGACGCTGACCAGGCCGGTGCGCGACGTCAACGGCAGGCTGCTCATGGGCGAGGGGACCCTCCTGACGGAGCGGTTCATTTCCGTGCTCAAGGCCTGGGGCGTGGCGGAGGTGGCCGTGCTGGGCGAAGGCCCGTCCTGCGCAGGAGAGGGCGCCGGCGATGACTCCGCCGATGACCCGCAGCAGGAGGCCGACCCGGGCAACGCCGCCCTGGCCCGGGAGATCGTGGCCTTAAGGCTCGCCAACAACCCCGCTTCCCACCCCTTCGTGGGGGACGTCCACCGCCTGGCCGTGGCCCGGCTGGTGGCCCGGCTGAACCGGGGCGGCAGCTTCCATGTTCCCCCCGGCGTCACCCCCCTGCCGCTGCAAGGCCCGCCCGCGCAATACCCGCTGGACCCCAAGAGCCTGGCCGAGTCCAACCCCGTCATCGGGGCCATGCCCGAGGTGCTGGCCCGGCTGGCCCAGGTCATGGACGATCCTTCCGCCTTTCCCGCCGAGCTTGCCGAGATCATCCAGGGCGACCCGGGGCTCTCCGCGCGGCTGCTCAACGTGGTCGACAGCCCGTTCTACGGCTTCTCCCAACGCATCGACACCATTTCCCGCGCGGTGACCATCATCGGCGTGCAGCAGCTCTCGGCCCTGGCCCTGGGCATGGCCGTCATGGACCTGTTCAAGAACGTCTCGCACTCCTCCCTGGATGTGCACGGGTTCTGGCGGCACAGCCTGGCCACGGCCTGCGGGGCGCGGGCTCTGGCCTCGGCCGTGGGGCTGCCCAACACGGAGCGTTATTTCGTGGGCGGCCTGCTGCACGACCTGGGGCTGCTGCTTCTGCTGCTGCGCGAACCCCGCAAGGAGTGCGCCGCCCTCGAACTGACGCGCGGACAGGGCTGGACGCTCAGCGCCGCCGAACGCCACCTCATGGGGCTGGACCACGCCAAGGCCGGTGCGGCCCTGCTCAAGGCCTGGAAGCTGCCCCCCGGGCTGGTGCAGGCCGCCGGGTACCACCACGAGCCGCTCAGGAGCCCCGACGTGCGCGAAGCGGCCATCGTGCACACGGCGGACTTCCTGGCCGAGGCCCTGGTGTTCGGCTCCGGCGGGCAGACCGTGCTCATGCCGCTGTCCACCGCCGCTTTCGACAAGCTGGGCGCGCCGTCCGGCGTGGCCTGCACGGTGTTCGAACGGGTGGAGAACCAACTGGACCACCTGGAAAGGGTGTTCATGAGCCATGGCGCCAGCTAGCGGTAAAATCACCCCGGCCGCGGGCCTCGGCGGCTGCGCGGATGACCCGGCGGCCATCAGGCACCTGGAGGGCACCACGCGCTTCGCGCTGGACGCACTGGACCAGGCCGCGGCCCTCTCCGACTTTTCCATGAGCATGGCCCGCCTGGACGGGCCGGAACCCATCCTGCGCCTGTGCCTGGACCGCATCGCGGGGCTTCTGCCCTTCACCCGCATGGGCATCATGCTGGTGGACGAGGCCGACTCCTCGTTCCGCTTCGCCCTGTGCGAGCCTGCAAACGCGCAGCCTGAATTGCAGGAATACGCCGACGCCCGCATCGAGGACGGCTGCTTCGCCTTCGCCCTGCACGAGAAGCGCGCCGTGCTCTCCCCCCTGTGCTCGGGCGGGTCGCGCCGCCTGCTGCACGTGGTCACCACGTCCTCGCGCACCAGGGGCATGTTCGTGGCCGAGCTTGGCGACACGGCCGGGGGCGTCAGCGAAGTGACCCTCTCCATACTCTCCATCATCCTCAACAACACCGCGCAGGCTCTGGAGAGCCACTACCTCTACCGGCGCATCCAGGACATGAACCAGGCCCTGGAGGAGAAGGTGGACCGGCTGGCCGCCTCGGAAGGGGAGCTGCGTGTCATCCGCGACGGCCAGGAGCGCCTCATCGAGGAGAAGACCTCCGAGATCAAGAGCGCCATGGCCCGCCTCAAGGACGAGGTGCGCAGCCGCAAGAAGGCCGAGGCCCTGCTGGAGGCCCTGAACCAGCGCCTGGAGAACAAGGTGGAGGTGCGCACCAAGGCCCTGTTCGGCATGGTGGCCGAGATGGAGGCCGCCAACCGGCAGCTCAAGCAGTTGGAGCGCCTCAAGTCCGGCTTTCTCTCCTCCGTGTCGCATGAGCTGCGCACGCCCCTGACCTCCATCCTGGGTTTCGCCAAGCTCATCGAGAAGGATTTCCTGAAGTTCTTCACCCCTGAGCCAGGCGGCAGCCTGCAGCCCAAGGCCGAGCGCATCCTGCGCAACCTCGGCATCGTGGAGAAGGAGTCCGAGCGGTTGACCAGGCTCATCAACGACGTGCTGGACCTCTCGAGGATAGAATCCGGCAAGATGGTCTGGCGCGACGAGATACTGGACGTGGTGGACGTCACGGCGGACGCCGTCATGGCCGTGGAGGGCCGCCTGGAGAACAGGCCGGGCGTCCGGCTCCGGCTGGGTCTGCCCGTGAGCCTGCCCGCCGTGCACGCCGACCGCGACCGCATCCACCAGGTGCTCATCAACCTGCTGGACAACGCCATCAAGTTCACCCAGGAGGGCCACGTGCTCGTGGAGGCCGGGGTGGACGAGCGGGGCATGCTCGAGGTTTGCGTGGAGGACACCGGCCCGGGCATCTCCCCTGAAGAAACCGAGAAGATCTTCGACAAGTTCCACCAGCACGACCGCAAGGACACCCTCAAGGACAAGCCCAAGGGCACGGGCCTGGGCCTGGCCATCTGCCGCCACATCGTGGAGCACTACGGCGGGCGCATCTGGGTGGAGCCCGGGCGCGAGGGCGGCAGCGCCTTCCGCTTCACCCTGCCGGTGCACCGGCCCGACTGATCCCTTCGAGTGAGATCGCCTCCGGCGGCAAAAGGGAGTTCCTCCCTTTTGAATCCCTTTTTCGCTTCGCGTCGTTCGGTGGCCACGAATTTTCTTGACCGCTGCGGGCAAGGTCGCTAAACAGCATATCAACATATCTTGATATAAAGATTCACGCATGAACACAGCCGCTTACGCAACCAACGCTTCCCGGTCGCTATTCAAAGACGCCTCCCTCTCGGCTATCACCGCCGGGCTGGTGGCGGTGGCCGTCTCCTTCGGGGGGCCCGCGGCCATCATCTTCCAGGCCGCCTCGGCCGCGAACCTCTCGCCCGCGCAGCTCTCCAGCTGGATCTGGGCCATCTGCATCGGCTCGGGCGTCACGGGGGTCTGGCTCTCGCTGCGCTACCGCGACCCGGTGGTCACGGCCTGGTCCACCCCGGGCGTGGCCCTGCTGGCCACGGGCTGGGCGGCCTACCCGTACCCCGAGGCCATCGGGGCCTTCGTGGTGGCCGGGGCGCTCATCACGGTGGCCGGAGCCAGCGGCGTGTTCCAGGCCATGATGGACCGCATCCCCCGGCCCATCGTCTCGGCCATGCTGGCGGGCATCCTGCTGCGCTTCGGCGTGGACGTGTTCGGCTACCTGGCCAAGGCCCCGCTGCTGGCCGGGGTCATGGTGGCGGCCTACCTGGCGGCCAAGCGGCTCACCCCGCGCTACGCCATCGTCTGCACGCTCTTTTCGGGCTTCATCGCCGCCTGGGCCCAGGGCGCGCTTGATTTCAGCACCGTGCACGCCAGCCTGGCCACGCCCGTGTTCACCCCCCCGGTGTTCAGCCTGGGCGCGGTGGTGGGCCTTGGGCTGCCGCTCTTCCTGGTGACCATGACCGGCCAGAACGCCACGGGCCTTGGCGTCATGCGCGCCAGCGGCTACCACACCCCGGGCAACCCCCTGGTCTGGGTCACGGGGCTGGCCTCCACGCTGCTGGCCCCCTTCGGCTGCCACGGCGTGAACCTGGCGGCCATCACGGCGGCCATCTGCACCGGCCCCGAATCACACCCGGATCCGGCCCGGCGCTATGTTGCCGCCGTGGTCTGCGGCCTGTGCTACCTGGCGGTTGGCGTGTTCGGCGCGGCCCTGGTGGGCCTGTTCACGGCGCTGCCCGGGGCGCTCATCGCCGTTGTCTCCGGGCTGGCGCTGTTCGGGGCCATCGCCTCCGGCCTCTCCCAGGCCATGGAGGACGCCACCCGGCGCGAGGCCGCCCTGGTCACCCTGCTGCTGACCATCTCCGGGGTGAGCTTCTTCGGCATCGGCTCCGCCTTCTGGGGCCTGATCGGCGGCCTGCTGGCCGACCGCATCCTCACCAGGACGCACCCGTGAGCGGCTGCCCCTGCCTGGCCGCCTTCAAGGCCCTGGCCGACGAAACGCGCCTGCGCCTGATGCGCCTGCTGACCCGCCACGAGCTCAACGTGGGCGAGATCGTGGCCGTGCTCGGCATGGGCCAGAGCCGCATCTCGCGCCACCTGCGCATCCTGGTGGAATCCGGGCTGCTGGCGGCCCGGCGCGACGGGCTGTGGGTGTTCTACGGCGCGCAGCCCTCCGCGCTGCTGGAGGCCGTGACCCCGCTCATCGCCGACTGCGGCCCCGAGGAGGACCTGCGGCGCGCCGGCGAAGTGCTGGAGGCCCGCAACCGCGAGACGCGCAGCTTCTTCAACGCCATCGCGCCGGACTGGCGGGCCATGCGCCGCGAGGTGCTGGGCGACCTGGACCTGGAGGGCCTGATCCTTGCGCGGCTGCCCCAGTGCGGCACCATCGCGGACCTGGGCTGCGGCCCGGGCGAGCTGCTTGCCGCGCTCTCGGCCAAGTGCCAGCGCCTCATCGGGGTGGACGCCTCCCCCGCCATGCTGGAGCTGGCCCGGCGCGCCCCGGGCCTGGGGGCCGCCAGCCTGCGCGTGGGGGAGCTGGAGCACCTGCCCTTGGCCGACGCCGAGGCCGACATCGCGGTGCTGAGCCTGACCCTGCACCATCTTTCCGACCCCGCCCGCGCCCTGCGCGAGGCACGCCGCGTTGTGGCCCCGGGCGGGCGGCTCATCGTGGTGGACTATCTCAAGCATGACGCCGAGCTCATGCGGCAGCGCTACGGCGACCGCTGGCTCGGCTTCGACCCCGCCGAAGTGCGCGCCTGGCTGGAACAGGCCGGGTTCGCGGCGGGCGGCATGGAACGACACAGCATAAAACTGGGCCTGGAGCTGGGCGTATTCGAAGCCCTGCGGCCCGAAAAGTAAGGAGACAACATGAGCGTCAAACCCCTGGACCTGACCCTGGCCAACAAGGTCGCCGACATGTCCCAGGCCGATTGGGGCCGCAAGGAAATGGTCATCGCCGAGAACGAGATGCCCGGCCTCATGGCCGTGCGCGCCAAGTACGGCCCGCAGAAGCCCCTGAAGGGCCTGAAGGTGGCGGGCAGCCTGCACATGACCATCCAGACCGCCATGCTCATCGAGACCCTGCACGAGCTGGGCGCGGACCTTCGCTGGGCCAGCTGCAACATCTACTCCACCCAGGACAACGCCGCCGCCGCCATCGCCGAGGCCAAGACCTCCGCCGTGTTCGCCTGGAAGGGCGAGACCCTGGAAGACTACTGGTGGTGCACGGAGATGGCCCTGACCTGGCCCGACGGCTCCGGCCCCGACCTCATCGTGGACGACGGCGGCGACGCCACCCTGTTCATCCACTACGGCGTCAAGGCCGAGAAGGACCCCTCCATCCTGGACAAGCCCTCCGACAACAAGGAGTTCGCCATCATCCAGGAGCGCGTGGCCGCCTCCGTGAAGGCCGACCCCACCCGCTTCGCCCGCATGGCCGCCAAGATCAAGGGCGTCTCCGAGGAGACCACCACTGGCGTGCACCGCCTCTACCAGATGATGAAGGACGGCGAGCTGCTCTTCCCGGCCATCAACGTCAACGACTCGGTGACCAAGTCCAAGTTCGACAACCTCTACGGCTGCCGCGAGTCCCTGGCGGACGGCATCAAGCGCGCCACCGACGTGATGGTGGCGGGCAAGGTCGTGGTGGTGGCTGGCTACGGCGACGTGGGCAAGGGCTGCGCCCACTCCATGCGCGGCTTCGGCGCCCGCGTGATCGTCACCGAGATCGACCCCATCTGCGCGCTCCAGGCCGCCATGGAAGGCTACGAAGTGACCACCATGGACAAGGCCTGCTCCATGGGCGACATCTTCGTCACCGCCACCGGCTGCTTCGACGTCATCAACGGCTCGCACATGGAGAAGATGCGCGACGGCGCCATCGTCTGCAACATCGGCCACTTCGACTCCGAAATCGCCATGCACTACCTGGAGTCCACCCCCCACTGCAAAAAGGTGGAGATCAAGCCCCTGGTGGACAAGTGGACCATGAAGAACGGCAACTCCATCCTGGTGCTGGCCGAAGGCCGCCTGGTGAACCTGGGCTGCGCCACCGGCCACCCCAGCTTCGTCATGTCCAACAGCTTCACCAACCAGGCCCTGGCCCAGATCGAGCTGGCCCAGAAGGACTACGCCGTGGGCGTGTACACCCTGCCCAAGATCCTGGACGAGGAAGTGGCCAGGCTGCACCTGGAGCGCCTGGGCGCGCAGCTGGAGCGCCTGACCCCTGAGCAGGCCAAGTACATGGGCATGAGCGCCGACGGCCCGTACAAGCCGGAACACTACCGCTACTAGAATCACGGATTGTCGGCCCTCCGGATCGCGGAGGGCCGCGCCGTGTGATACGGCATTCCCCGGGGAGGCGCTGCCTCCCCGGACCCCTCCGCCCAGACTTCCGGGCAGGGGAGTGACTCCCCTGCAC
>JBKICO010000250.1:1607-7516 GCA_046567065.1 Acidobacteriota bacterium | reverse complement strand
CACCCTGAACAAGCGCGAGAGCAAGCTGGCGGCCTCGCGCATCCAGCCCTGGATCGGCCCCCGCTTCGATGGCGCCTACAACCGCGAAGCCATCCTGGAGAAGCTGCGCGAGCACTCCCGCCTGCGCGAGGAGCTGGCCGCGTCCATCGACCCGCTGGAGATCTGGGAACTGGCCCAGGGCGAGGTCACGGTGTCCTCCCCGGCCTGGTTCGCGGGCCTGAGCTTCGAGAACCCCGACGTGGACCGCGTGGCCGCCATGGGCCGCGCGCTCCTGGCGGTGAAGACGCACTTCAAGTTCCAGCCCCCCAATTTCGAGGTCTACCCCGCCGAGACCGTGGAGCGCCGCCTGGCCGAGCAAGCCGCCGCGCGCGAGCGCGAGCTGGTGGTCACCGCTGGGCAGTCCTTCTTCCACGAGCTGTGGACCGGCTGGGCCTCGGGCAGGCGCAAGGACGTGGCCAGGCTGGCCGCCCAGTTGGACCCCGAGGCCGCCGCCAAGCTCCGGGAGATGCTCAAGGCCCTGCTGGCCGACCAGGAGAGCCCCCAGTGGGCGCCCCTGTGGCAGCAACTGCGCAAGGGCCTGCCCGAACACCCACAGCAGCCGTTGATCCTGGCCATGGAGTGGGGCTTGGTTCCCCCGCACTACAATTTCCTGCTGGATCAGGCCGGATACGAGCCCGGCGACGCCTGGAGCCAGGCCTTCACCGGCGAGATCGAGGCCATGCGCTCCCGGATAGAGGCCATGCGCGGCGAGCCGGACCCGGCCCGCTTCCTGAGCGTGGATTCCCCCACCACTCGCGACATCGACGACGCCTTCTGCGTGGAGCCCCTGCCCGGCGGGGGCTGGAAGGTGCGCATGGCCCTGGCCCGGCCCTCCGCCGCCTGGGATTTCGAGAGCCCCCTGGGCCAGGCCGTCAGCGACCGGGCCACCAGCCTCTACCTGCCGGAGCAGACCAGCCACATGCTGCCCGAGGCCCTGGGCTGCGGCCTGCTGAGCCTGAACCAGGGCCAGGTCAGCCCGGCCCTGCTGCTGGACTGGGAGCTGGACGCCCAGGCCGCCCCCCTGAGCTTCGATTTGCGCCTGGGCTGGGTTCGCGTGGAGGCCAACCTGACCTACGGGGCCGTGGAGCAAGGGCTGGACTCCGGCGCGGGCGATCCTGAGGTGGCCGCCGCCCACGGGGTGGCCCAGGCCCTGCGCGCCGCGCGCATCGGGCGCGGGGCCGTGATTCTGGACAGGCCCGAGCCCAAGCTGGCGCTGTGCGGCCCGCCCGAGGCCCTGCGCGTGGAGCTGTGCGGGCAGGAGGAGCACCCCAAAGCCCAGATGACCGTGAGCGAGCTGATGATCCTGGCCAACGCCTCCGTGGCGGCCTGGGCCAAGGAGCGGGAGGTGCCCCTGCTGCACCGCGTGCAGGACGTCTCCATCCCCCACGGCTACGCCGGGGTCTGGACCAGCCCCGTGGACATGCACCGCGCCGTGAAGCAGCTCAGCGGAGCCACCCTGGAGGCCCGCCCCGGCAGGCACGCCTCCATCGCGGCCGAAGCCTACGCGCCCATCACCTCGCCCCTGCGCCGCCTGAGCGATCTGGTGAACATGGCCCAGGTGCAACGCTTTCTGGAGACAGGCGCCCCGCTCCACAGCCGCGAGGCCCTGGTGGAGCTGCTGCCGCGCATCGCCGCGCGTCTGGACGCCGTGGGCCAGGTGCAACGCTTCCGCCCGCGCTACTGGAAACTTCTGTTCATGCAGCAGAACGCCCGCGAGCGGGAGTTCGAGGCCGTGGTGGTGGAAGAATGCGGGCAGCTGACGGCCCTGAGCCTCACGGAGTTGCAGATGTACGTGCGTGTGGGCCGCGAGATGCTCGGCGGCAACGCCCAGCCCGGCCAACGCTTCTGGGTCAAGCTCGGCAAGGTGGACCCGCTGACCAATGAATTCCGCGTGATGAGCGCGCGCGAGGAAGAAGAAAAGCCCGACGTGGGGGACTGGTTCCCCATGGACGGCAAGGAGTAGACCATGTTCGCCAAGATCGCCTGGCTGGCCCTGGCCTATCTGGCCGGCTCGTTCCCTTTCGGACTGTTCATCGCCCAGGCCGCGCGCGGCATCGACCCGCGCACCGCGGGCAGCCGCAACATCGGCGCAACCAACGTCTCGCGCCTGTGCGGCACGAAGCTCGGGGTGCTGACCTTGGTTCTGGACGCCCTCAAGGGCCTGCTGCCCGTGGCCGTGGCCTGGCAGATGAGCTGCGGGGGCTTCTACCCCTCCCTGGTGGCCCTGGCCGCCGTGGCCGGGCACATGTTCCCAGTGTTCCTGCACTACAAGGGCGGCAAGGGCGTGGCCACCACCATCGGAGCGTTCCTGGCGCTCTCGGTGCCCGCGACGCTGGTCTCCGTGGGGCTGTGCGTGGCGGCCATCGCCATCTCGGGATTCGTCTCTCTGGGCTCGCTGCTGCTCGCCGCAAGCCTGCCCTTCACGGTCTGGTGGTTCGGGCCGGGCAGCGTGGTGCCGGTGGCCTTCGTGATCGCGGGGCTGGTGGTCTGGAAGCACCGGGAGAACATCGAGCGCCTGCGCCAAGGCACTGAAAAACCTTGGAAAAAGAAAAAGGAAGACTGAGCCGCAACGCGGGCTGCGGAACCTGTATCGGCCAAACCGCAGCCCGCTCAAAAAAAAGCCCTGCCGTATCAAAGGTTTGTAATTCGACGCTTGACAGCTTTCACGGATAATCTGTAAGAATCATTCCTGTACGCCCCGGGAAACGGAAGACGGTGCAAGTCCGTCGCAGGCGCGCTGCTGTAACCGGCACATGGGCGGAGGCCACTGGGTGAAAACCTGGGAAGGCCTCCGGGCACCACCCCGCCGGAAGCCAGAAGACGTCCCTGGGGAGATCAGGCCATGCCCCGCGAAACGGGCACGGGCTCCCGCGAATCGCCAGCCGGATGCAATCCGGCGGGCGTCCATCACCTCGCACCGGGCGTGCTGTTTTTATCATTTTGACAACTCCTTTATTGTCGAGACGTTGCAGCTTCTGCGTCGTAACCATTGCATATCACGCCGCATTTTTATCTTTTTGCGGCCGCTGCGATATGCTAGCGACAAGGGAATCGTTCGCTTATGGAAAACCTCGCCCGCACCCTGACCACGCCCCCGTGCCCCGGCGCGCCCCCCGCGCCCGAGGCGCGACTGCGGGCCTTCACGCCCTTCTCTCTGTGCGACTGGCCGGGGCGCAGCGTGAGCGTGGTCTATCTGGGCGGGTGCAACCTGCGCTGCCCCACCTGCCACAACCAGAGCCTGGCCTTCACCCCGGAAAAGCACCCCGAGTTGGACAGCAAGAGCGTCATACGCACATTGACACAGCGTTCGCGATGGCTTGACGGCATTGTGGTCTGCGGGGGGGAGCCCACGCTGGACCCGGGCCTGCCAAGCCTCGTGGGCCGTCTCAAGGCGCTGGGCCTGCCGGTAAAGGTGGACACCAACGGCATGCTGCCCGGGGTGGTGGAGCACATTCTGGCCCTGCACCCCGGCACGGTCTTCGCCGTGGACGTCAAGGGCCCCTGGGAGCGCTACCCGGAGCTCACCGGCGGCGCGGCACCCCCGGAGGCGGCGCGCGCCGCCCTGGAGCAAATTTTCGCCCTGGCCGAGGCCCGGCCCGGGTCGTTTCTCTTCAGAACCACGCTCGTGCCGGGGCTTACCCCGGGAGACGTCCGGCGGGTGCGCGCATGCCTGCCCTCCGGCCACGAGCTCACGGAACAAACATACATCCCCCCGAAGTCCGAGGGGAAGGGAGCCTGAAATGCCCCAGCAGATAATGAAGCGCGACGGATGCCTGGAAACCTGGTCCCTGGAGCGCATCGCCCAGGCCATCCTCAAGGCCCTGCGCGCCAGCGGCGTGCAGGACCCGCTCCTGGCCAAGCGCCTGGCCCGCAAGGTCGAGGAAAAACTCGAAGGCGTGGACGTGCCCATTCAGGAGCACGTGCAGGACATGGTCGAGCGCGTGCTCATGGACTCGCGCCTGTTCGACGTGGCCAAGCGCTTCATCATCTACCGCGAGAAGCGCCGCTCCCTGCGCGAGCAGAAGGCCGCCTTCCTGGACATCGCCGAGACCATCGACAACTACATCTCCAAGGCGGACTGGCGCGTGGCCGAGAACGCCAACATGAGCCACTCCTTCCAGGGGCTGATGCTGCACCTCTCCGGCACGGTGCAGGCCCGCTACGCCCTGGAGAAATACCCGGAGGAAGTGCGCTCCGCCCACGACCACGGGTATTTCCACATCCACGACCTCTCCTTCGGCCTGGCGGGCTACTGCGCGGGCTGGAGCCTGCGCGACCTGCTGCTGGAGGGCTTCAACCTGGAGGGCCGCTCCTCCGCCGGGCCGGCCCGCCACTTCGACTCCGCCCTGGGGCAGATGGTCAACTTCCTGGGCACGCTGCAGAACGAGTGGGCCGGGGCCCAGGCCTTCAACAACGTGGACACCTACCTGGCGCCCTTCATCCGCCACGACGGGCTGGACTACCGCCAGGTGCGTCAGGCCGTGCAGAAATTCGTGTTCAACCTGAACACCACCTCGCGCTGGGGCGGCCAGACGCCCTTCACCAACCTGAGCTTCGACCTCACGCCCCCCAAGCACATCGCCAAGGAGGCCGTGATCATCGGCGGCAAGCTGCAGGACGCCACCTACGGCGAGTACCAGGCCGAGATGGACATGTTCAACCGGGCCTTCCTCGAGGTCATGGGCGAGGGCGACTACGCGGGGCAGATCTTCTCCTTCCCCATCCCGACCTACAACGTCACCGAGGACTTCCCCTGGGATTCCGAGATCGGGGCCAAGCTTTTGGATCTCACCGCCCGCTACGGCGCGCCCTACTTCCAGAACTTCATCAACTCCGACCTCTCCCCCGAGGATGTGCGCTCCATGTGCTGCCGCCTGCAGATGGACCTGCGCGAGCTGCGCAACAAGGTGGGCGGGCTCTTCGGCGCGGGCGACCTCACCGGCTCCATCGGCGTGGTCACGCTGAACCTGCCCAAGCTGGCCTACCTCTCCCACGGAGAGGAGGACTTCCTGGACCTGCTCACCGAGTACGCCACCATGGCCAAGGACGCCCTGGAGTTCAAACGCAAGATGATCCAGGAGCACCTGGACCGCAAAATGTTCCCCTGGAGCGCCCGCTACCTCAAGAACGGCTACAAGGGCCACTTCGCCACCATCGGCCTGGTGGGCGGGCACGAGGCCTGCCTGAACATCCTGGGCAAGGGCATCGAGACCGAGGCTGGCATCCGACTGATGACCCGGGCGCTCAACCACCTGCGCGAGCTGACCTCCCGTTTCCAGGAGGAGACCGGCAACCTCTACAACCTGGAGGCCACCCCGGCCGAGGGCACCAGCTACCGCCTGGCCAAGATCGACAAGTCGCTCTACGCCGACATCCAGGCCTCGGGCAACGGCACCCCGTATTACACCAACTCCACCAACCTGCCCGTGGGACTCAGCCAGGACGTCATCGCCTCGCTCGAGCACCAGAACAAGCTGCAGCCGCTCTACACCGGCGGCACCGTGTTCCACACCTTCCTGGGCGAGGCCGTGGCCGACCACGAGGCGCTCAAGAACTTCATCATCCGCGCCTTCAAGATGACCAAGATCCCGTACCTTTCCATCACGCCCACCTTCAGCGTGTGCAAGGAGCACGGCTACGTCTCCGGCGAGCACCACTTCTGCCCCACCTGCGGCGCGGATGCTGAGGTGTTCACCAGGGTGGTGGGGTACTATCGCCCGGTGTCGCGCTGGAACAAAGGCAAGCAGGCCGAGTACGCGGACAGGGTGACGTACCAGGGAGTGTGCGAGGGCGAGGTGGCCGCGCGGACGAAGGAAGAGACCGCGTAGGCTTATTGAGTCAACGGCAAGCGAACGGCCGCCCCAGGGCGG
>JBKICO010000250.1:0-1594 GCA_046567065.1 Acidobacteriota bacterium | reverse complement strand
CGTTTTTTATAGGTCAATCACGTTGAAAGGCCCCTTTGCGGAGGGGCCTTTCGTCTTGTATCGGTTTTGTTTTGCTTACTGCACTTCTGTCATCTTCCTGATGTCGGCTGTCATCTTAACTTTGTAGTCAACTGCGGATATGATCGAGTTGTCTGTAGGGTCAATGAACTTGGCAGTAACATACACGTTATCGACACCCCTCGCATAGGTTCCCACCAAGACTATATGCGCTTTGTAGTTTGAAGCGATATTCTTCAGCTCACGTGAAAGCATAAATTCGCCTGCGTTCTGCTTTACCAACAGATTGCCACGAAGCTTGACCTCGGAGACTTTACAGCCCTGGAGCGTCAGGCCGGTTATGAACTGATCAGCGACCGCACGTCCGAAAGTCGAGGATTCTTCAAGCTTATCGGTATTCACAAAACTGGCGACAAGAACCCCGTCAGAGGGGGTTATGTTCCGTGTCGACCTCAGCATCAACAACTCACAGGCCTTGTAGCTGTAGTCGATCAAGTTCACATCGTTGGTTGCAACAACCTGACGCCGTTCGCTTGGCGTATACCCTGCACACGAGCACAAGATTCCCATCATGGCGACAATCGCAAATGTTCTAAACATGGCAGCACCCGTCCCTTGCAGTTTAATTTTTTATCTTGCGCTGACTGTCGCCAACAATCTTGATGCTCTTTCCCCGCAGCGGGGGGCTCCCTTCAATGAACTTCTTATGCGCAGCAGCGATATACTGCCGAACGTCTTCAGGGTTGATATAATAGATGTCGACAAACATGTCACACAGCTTGCCGTCCGCGCGCATTTCAGCAGCGAAAATCATTTCAGTATTGGTGATGCCCGTAAACTGAGAATAGATCAGCGACTGGACAACCCCAGCGGCACCGAACGCGATTGCTGTTCCGGTAAGAGCCGCCTGAAGATTTGCGCGGGAAGAATAATCAACTGCGTTGTACACAGCGGCAAGTCCGAATGCCGCACCTGTACCAAGGTATGCTGCGCCAAGGGCGAGTTCTTCTTGATACACCCAATCACCGGATACCCTGTCAGCATTATGATTCAATATCGTTGTTTTATACGTCAATTCTATCGCACCATCCGGTGAATCAACAACTCGGATGTCAGATTTGAACAAATGATATCTTATAAGCTCCTTGAAGGTGGAGCCAAAGGCAGATGTGTCGTCGGTGTTTAAATACACATTGCGATAGGCGAGGTCGCGGTCATTGACTGTTGAACTTTTAATCCTGCGTGCTATGTTTTCAGCTAATAAATCCCAATGCTTGGCCGCCTGCATCTTCTTTTGTGGCGCAGTAATCATTTTCTGGCCTATGGGGACGGAACTACAACCGAACAATGTCAGCAATGACAGCATAAATACGGCCAGCTTGGTATTCACTTTGGGCTCCCCCTTCATGGTTTACCTATTGATCTCACTTCCTGGCCAAATATAGTCAAGTAGGGCTTCCCTACTTTTATACAGCCTCCCGTGGTGCATGCACACGACCTTGCTGCCATATACAAAAGCTCAGCACCTTGGTTACGGAGGAACCGAACACAAAACAGTCATTTCATAAATGATCCA
>JBKICO010000249.1:0-7871 GCA_046567065.1 Acidobacteriota bacterium | reverse complement strand
AAGGATCAGTCGCTGACGAGGCCCAGGCGGCGCAGCTCCGTCAGGAGGGCTTTCTCCTCGATGGGCTTTTGCAGGAAGGCGGTGGCGTCGCCCAGGAACATGGCGTTGTGCGTGTCCTCGGCATCCTCGAGGACGGAGGTGATGATGATGCGCGCCCTGCGGGCGTCCTCGATGCCGAAGTCGCGCTCCATGTCGCGGATCTCCCTCATGGCCGTGGCCCCGTCGATCTCGGGCATGCGCAGGTCCATGCAGACGAGTTCGTAGGGCTTTTTCTCCTTGAGGGCTCGCTGGAAGGCCATCACCGCTTCCTCCCCGTTCTCGGCCACGTCGCAGGCGGCATAGGGGTGGAGGATGTATTCCAGGAAGCTCCTGCTGTAGAAATCGTCATCGACGATGAGTACGCGCATCAGCGTCTCCATTTTTGACGGTGTGCAATTTCAAGCGGATGCGTTCCGTTTATAAGCGCCGCACGGTTTATGTCAAGACTGACGGAACAAGACCCCGCGGGGGCTGTTTTGCGGCCTGGCGGGTGAATCCAACAATACTGAGGGCATGCAGGCCGCCGTTCCCGCCCGGATTCTTCAGGGCCGCCCAGCAGAGTCAGGGCAGCAGGCGCATGAGCAGCAGTTTCTCCGCGTCCTCGCCGGGAAGCGGTTTGGAAAACAGGAAACCCTGCCCGTACTGGCAGCTCAGGCCGTGCAGGTCGTCGAGCTGGCCGTGCTGCTCCACCCCTTCCGCCACCACCTCCAGCCCCAGGTTGTGGGCCAGGTGCACGATGGCCCCCACGATTTCCAGGTTTTCGCTCCCGTCGCCCATCTTGCCCACGAAGCTGCGGTCGATCTTGAGGCTGTCCAGGGGGAAGCGGTGCAGATAGGCCAGGGAGGAGTAGCCGGTGCCGAAGTCGTCGATGCTGATCTTGACGCCCAGGCCCTTGAGCAGGGTGAGCATGCGCACGGTGAACTCGGCGTTCTCCATGGCCCTGCTCTCGGTGATTTCGAGCCGCAGTGATTCGGGGGGGATGCTCGTATCCTCCAGGACGCTGCGGATCTCCCCCACGAGCTCCAGGTTCAGGAACTGCTTGGCGGAGATGTTCACGCTCATGGAAAGGGGGGGCTGGACGCGCTTGAGGCCCTGCCATTTGGCCAGTTGCACGCAGGCGGTGCGCAGCACCCAACTGCCGATGGGCACGATGAGCCCCGTTTCCTCGGCCACGGGGATGAAGTCCGCCGGGGGGATCAGCCCCCGGGTGGGGTGCTGCCAGCGCACCAGGGCCTCGAAGCCCTGCACCTCGCCGTCGGGAATGCCCACTATGGGCTGGTAGTGCAGGCGAAGCTCGCTGCGTTCCAAGGCGGCGCGCAGGTCCGTCTCCAGTTGGAGCAGGGACGTGGCGGCCTGATGCATGGTCGCGTCGAAAATTTCGTAGCGGGCCTTGCCCAGGGCCTTGGCCCGGTACATGGCGATGTCCGCGTCGCGCACGATGTGCTCGGGCTTGTCGTAGGTCCAGGTCTTGAGCACGACGCCGATGCTGGCGGAGGTGAACACCTTGCGCCCCTGCACGAAAATGGGCTTGGAGAGCTCGAACTGCAGGCGGGAGAGGATGTGCGTGGCGTCCAGGGTGCCGGAGATGTCGTCCACCAGGATGGCGAACTCGTCGCCGCCGAAGCGGGCCACGGTGTCCATGGGCCTGAGCGCCGCCTTGATCCTGCAGGCCACCTCCACCAGGAGCTGGTCCCCGGCCTGGTGGCCCAGGCTGTCGTTGACCACCTTGAAGCGGTCCAGGTCCAGGAAGAACACGGCGAAGCGGTAGCTGTACTTGCGGCGCGTGCGATGGATGGCCCACTCCAGGCGGTCCATGAACAGCACCCGGTTGGGCAGGCCGGTCAGGGCGTCGTGGAAGGCCTGGTGGCGCAGTTGCGACTCCGCGCTCTTGCGGGCTGTGACGTCCTGGACGAGGCCCTCGTAGCAGGCCACGGCCCCGTTATCCCCCTGGACGCTCCAGGTGCTCTCCGAGAGCCAGACCTCCACCCCGTCCTTGCGGCGGACCTGCCTCTCGAAGCTGGCCACGTGGCCGTCGGAGGAGAGGCGGCGGACGAACTCCACGCGCTGGGCGGGGTTGACGAAGAAGCTGTCCTTGAGGTGGGGCTGCTCCGCGAGCAGGGATTCGGGGCTGTCATAGCCCAGGATGCGCGACAGGGCCGGGTTGCAGGCCAGCAGCATGCCGTCTGGCGCCGCCTGGTAGATGCCCTCCACGGAGTTCTCGAAGATGGAGCGGTACTTGGACTCGGCCCGGCGCAGCCTCTCCTCGGCCTGCTTGCGCTCGGTGATGTCCACCACGGTGCCTTCGTAGAGCCGCACCCGGCCGGACTCGTCGCGCACGGCCCGGGCCTGCTCGCTGATCCAGATGACGCGCCCGTCCCGGGTGAAGGCCCTGGATTCGAAGCTCTTGACCCTGCCGTCCTCGGCCAGGGCGTCCTGGAACTCGCCCCCCCTGCCCTTCCTCACGTAGAGCGCGCCTTCGTGCAGGCTGTTCATGAGCTCCTGCGGCGAGGGGAACCCGAATATCTTGGCCAGGGCCGGGTTGGCCGCCACGAAGCGTCCGTCCGTGCTGCGCTGGAAGATGCCCTCCTGCGCGTTCTCGAAAATGGCCCGGTACTTCTCCTCGGCCTGACGCAAACGCTCCTCGGCCGATTTCCGGGCTGTCACGTTCTCCACCGTACCCTCCACCAGCATTTCGTCCCCGTCCTGGCCGGCCACCAGGCGCGCGCTCACCGCCACCCAGATCAGCCTGCCGTCGCGCCGGTGGGACCGCATGACGAACCCCGGCACATGGCCCCAGCGGGCCAGCATTTCCACGAGCTGCACGCAGCCGTCGCAGTCGGTAAGCACCCCGGAGTACGGCCCCCGGTCGGCCAGGAGCTCCTCCGGCGAGTCGAACCCGAAGATGTCGGCCATGGCCTGGTTGGCCATGGTCAACCGCAGGTCCGCCGTGGCCCGGAAAATCCCCATGACCGCGTTCTCGAATATGCCCCGGTAACGCCGTTCGGCCAGCACCAGGGCGTCCTCGACCTGCTTGCGGTCCGTGATGTCGTTGTAGACCCAGAACATCCCCGCGCTGCAGCCCCCGGCCACGATGGGGAAGGCCAGCACCTGCATGTGCAGCCGGGTCCCGTCGCCCCGCACCCGCTGGGACTCGCAATGCGCCACGCCCAGCAGGTGGGCCTTGCGCAGCATGTCGCGCGAATGCCCCCTGAACTCGGGAGGCACCACCACATCGATGAGCGGCCGCCCTAGCAGCTCGGCCTGCGAATGGCCGAAAAGCCGCTCGAAGCCCCGGTTGACCTCCAGCACCACGCCCGCGTTGTCGGTAACGGCGATGCCCCTGGGCGAGTTGGCCGAAAGCTGCTCGAACCAGCTTCGGTCCTCGCGCAGAAGCTGCCGGCCCTGCTGCGTGGAGCAGCGCGGGGGAACGCCCTCCAGCCTGCGGAGGAACGCGGCGGTCAGGTGTTCGCGGTCCGTGACCAGCACGCCCGCCGGCGAAGCCAGGCCTTCGAGTTGAACGCTCAGGGATGTGTGCTGACCGTCCAGAACGGCGACCAGCAAGGTATACGGGCATTGCCTCACAAGGCGCCTGGCGCATTCGAGCATGTCCAGCCCGGGCAGGCCGCCGCTCAAGACGGCGACGTCGGCCCCGAACCGCTCTATCGCCTGTTCCAGTGCGGCGACGCTGTCGACCGGCAGGAATTCGACGCGCAGCCCGCAACCGCGCAGCTCGTCCAATACGGGCCGAGCCGCCCCGCCGTCGCCGTCGCCATCGCCGTCGATCACCAGGAAACGATGCGCACCTTCCACCAGCCCCCCAACCAACCCCGCACCATAGGAGCGGATTGCGTTCGCCCCTGCATCATACACAACTTGCCCCCGGCGCGCCACTGCCGGCGGGGAGCCCCGAGGGACGGCGGAGGGGCCATGCCGGTTCGGGGGACAGGCAGGCTCAGGCCATGCGGCAGAGCTCGGCGGCGGTCTCGGCCGCCGCCTTCAGGAAGGCGGCAAGCTCAGCCTCGAAATCAAGCAGCACCGGTTCGGCCAGCGTGCAGGCCTCGCCGTCCGCCGCCCCGGCCAACGCCGTCTCCAGCCCGCGCGAGCTGGCGTGCAGCCTATCGCCGCCCAGGTTCGCGGAGAGGCCCTTGATGGAGTGCACCAGGGCGCGGGCCTCCTCCAGCCTGCCCTGGTCCATCATTGCGGCCAGATCGGCGCCGGTATGGGTGTACTCGCGCGCGAAACCGCTCAAAAGCCTCGCATAGAGCCCGGAGTTGCCCATGAGCATGGCCAGGGCCTTCTCCTTGTTGAGGACCGCCGCGCCAGCCCGGTGCTCATTTCCCGCCAGCAGCGGGCGCAACGCGGCGTAGAGCGCGGCCGCGCTCACCGGCTTGCAGAGATATCCGGCCATGCCCGCATCGACGCAGCGCTGCCTGTCCTGCGGGCTGGCCATGCCGGTGAGCGCCACGATGGGGATGGCCCGGCCCCCGGCCGTCTCCCTCTCCTGGAGGGCGCGCAGCACCTCGAATCCGTCCATGCCCGGCATCACGATATCCAGGAGCACCGCGTCGAAATCCCGCTGCGCGGCGGTTTTCAGGGCTTCGGGTCCGCTCTCCGCCTCCACCGCGTTCAGCCCACCCTGGCGCAGCATCTCTGCCACGGCGTGGCGGCTGAGCTCCTTGTCCTCGACCACCAGCACCGTGGCTCCCTCCATGCCCCGGGCCAGGCCCTTGATGTCCTGGAGCTCCGCCCCCCTGTCCGCGCCCTGTCGGGGGCCTGCGCCGCCCTCGCCCGAGCCGGACACGGGGAGCGCGAGACGCACCGCCACGGTGGTGCCGGAACCCGGTTCGCTGCGCACCGTGAGCTCCCCGCCCATGCGGGAGGCCAGGCGCCCGGCGATGGCCAGCCCCAGGCCCGTTCCCTCGTAACGCCTGGTCAGCCCGGCGTCGGCCTGGGTGAAGGGCTCCATGAACTGCCCGGCCTGGGCCGGGTCCATGCCGATGCCCGTATCCCGTACGGAGCAGGTCAGAACCGCGCGGCCATCCTCGGGGGCTTCGGCCTCCATGCGCAGTTCCACCTCGCCCTGCTCCGTGAACTTCAGGGCGTTGTCCATCAGGCAGGAGAGAAGCTTCCGCAGGTGCGCGGCGTCGCCCACCAGGGACAGCACCCCGCCCGGGCCGGTGATGTCCGCGCTGAATTTGAGGCCTTTGGACGCGGCCTCGGCCTTGTAGGCCTCCCGCAGATCGCGCAACACCGAGGCGGGTTCGAAGGGGTCGCTGGCCAGGTCCAGGGCGCCGGACTCCAGGCCGGAGTAATCCAGAATGTCGCTGATGACCGAGAGCAGCACCTTGCCCGCCTCCAGGGACTTCTCCAGGTTGGAACGCTGGCTCGGCGCCAGGGGGGTGCGCAGGGTCAGCTCGGTCAGGCCCATCACGGCGTTGAGCGGGGAGCGCAGCTCGTGGCTGACGCCCGCCAGGAAGCGGCCCTTGGCCTCGCTGGCCTCCTGGGCCTGCCGCACGGCCGTGAGCAGCGGCGTGACGTCGGTTAAGGCGGCGACCACGCTGCCCACGCCGCCGTCAGGGTCGTGCAGGGCGCTGGCGCAGATGTTGCCCCAGAACATGGTGCCGCCGCCGCGGATGAAGCGTTGCTGGACGCAAACCCGCTCGGACCTGCCGCCCAGCAGGTCGTCATGCAGCGCGCGCAGGGCGGGCCTGTCCTCGGGGGGAATGATGTCGTAGCAGGTGATGCTGCGCAGCTCCGCCGGGTCCATGCCGAGCATCTGGGCGCAGGCCTTGTTGGAGAGGATGAACCGGCCCCGGGCGTCTACCTCAACCAGGCCGCAGTCCAGGGTGTTGAACACGGAGTCGATGCGGGCCCTGCTCCTGCGCAATTCGCGCAGGGCGGCCTCCCGGCGGGAGACGTCGAGCACGATGGACTGCAGCAGCGTCTTGCCCCCCCGCTGCACGGGGCCGGCGTAGATGTCCACATCCCGGGCCTCGCCGGAGGCCAGGATGTGCCTGGCTTGGTGGTGGCGGCTCTCCTGGGCGAGCTCCGAGCGCATGCGGCGGGCGATCTCCTCCGGGGGAGTCATGCTGAAGTCGGGAACGGTTTTGCCCAGCAACGCGTCCCGGTCGTAGCCGTAGAAGGCCAGCGCGGCGGGGTTGGCGTCCACGACGCGCAGCGTGCCCGGGTCGATGAGCAGCTTCACGGCCGGATTGTTCTCGAACATGCCCCTGGAGAATTCGGCCTCTTCCTTCTGGGCCGCCAGGGCCTTCCTGCCCTTGCGCACCTCCGCGGCCAGCCCGCGCGAGACCCGCAGCAGCACCTGCCTGCGCTTTTGCGCCAAGGCGTGCATGCGCAGGGGCTGGAGCATGAGCAGATAGAGAAGCAGCCCGCTCCCGAGGGCCACGGACAGCCCTGCCAGGGCGAACCCGGCATGGGCCTCCAGGCCCGGCAGGGGCCTTGCGTCCCGCATGCTCAGGCGCAGATGCAGCCCCGGGGCGGAGATGTCAGCGGTGACGGTCAGGGCCGCAGCCCCGGCCGCGAAAGGGAAGGGGTCCCCGGCCAGCGGCGGGGCCGCCTCCGGCCCGGACAGGGCCTCTTCCAGGCGGTAGGAAAGCCCCTCCTCCACGGAATCGAGGCCGGATTGCGCCAGGATGTCCGCCAGGGTCTGCGCCGACACCGCGAGCCCCTGGACCTTCTTGCCCGCGCCGCCCTCCACCGGGGCCAGGCCCAGCATGCGCGGCGCGCCGCCGCAGAAGCTGACAGGCCCGGCCACGTATCCGCGCCCATCGCCAATGGCCTGTTGCGCGGCGCGGCCCAGGTGCTGGTCCATCAGGAAATCCACCCCGAGCAGGCAATCCAGGCCGAGGGGAGGCTGCAACTGGGCCAGCACGCCGTCCGGCGCGAGGCCCAACGCCCCGGCAGCGGGGAAAACCCCGGCCAGATGGGCGCCAAGCTTCGCCAGGTGCCGCTCCACGGGCATGTTCAAGCTGGCAATGTTGGCCAGGCCCTGGGCCGCCTGGGCCAACTGCATCAGGGCCTTCTCGAGGGATTGGGCGCGGACGGCGCAAACCCTCTGCAAGGAGGACAAGGCCATCTCGCGATCGTTTCGCAGTTGGGTGCGCAGTTGCAGGCCGACACCGGCAGCTATGGCGCAAAAAAGCAGGAGAGGAGGCAGAAGGAACGTGAACTTCTTCATGCTCGCCTTTGACCGGCCAGAGCAACTGAAGCCTCTGGCCCGGTTTGGCATTCTAACAGCATGTGCCACGACCTGTAAATCACCCGAGGCCAAAACAATTCCAAGGAGATGAGGATTACTGAGACCTCGGTGGGTCCACGAAACCGAGGGTCCAAACAGCCCCGGCGGCGCTTGCCGCAGCCTCGGCGAACAGGAACAACGAACGCCCCGTGGCCGCGTCGGCCCCGGGGCGTCGGTATGTTCCCCAGGGCGTCGCCGCCCTGGGGAAAGCACGGTCTTGACCTGCTAGAACAGGCCCAGCAGGGAGAGGCCCAGCAGCGCCAGGCCCACCACCGCGATGCGTTTGACCCACAGGGGGCTGACGCGCTTGGCGATCTGCGGGGCGATGAAGCCGGCCAGGATGGCCGCGGGGAACATGATCAGGAAGAAGGTGAGGTCGAAGTTGCCGAACTGGTAGTGGCGCATCGAGCTCATGAGGGTGTTGAACAGGATGGCCAGCAGCGAGCTGCCCACCACCAGGTACATGGGCAGGCCCAGCACCACGGTCATCAGGGGGACCATGAAGGGTCCGCCGCCGAAGCCGAACATGGAGGCCACGATGGCCAGGATGAAGGCGCCGATGCAGCCGATGATG
>JBKICO010000248.1:0-4204 GCA_046567065.1 Acidobacteriota bacterium | reverse complement strand
CCCTGGGCAAGCCCGGGACCATGCAGGTGGCTCCCCGCTATGACGACGTTCTCTCCGAGGTGCGGGCCTTCTTCGAACGCGGGCTGGAAATGCTGACCCGCGCCGGGCTGCCCGAGGACAGGGTCGCGCTGGACCCCGGCATCGGCTTCGGCAAGACCCTGGAGCACAACCTGGCCCTGCTGCGCGGCCTGGGGACTTTCCTGGGCCTGGGCAGGCCCATCCTCATGGGGCTTTCCAACAAGTCCTTCCTGGGCAAGCTCCTGGGGCTTGAGGTGCACGAGCGCGGCCCGGCAACCCAGGTGGCCACGGCCCTGGCCCAACTCGCCGGGGCGCGCATCCACCGGGTGCACCAGGCGGCCCAGGCGGTGCAGGCCCTGACACTCGCGGAGGCCATGCGCCCATGATACCCTGGCTCGAAAACATCCACGTGGGCTGGCGTGAGGCCCTGGACGTCAGCCTTGTGGGGCTGCTGTTCTACCGCATGATCCTGCTGGTGCGCGGCACACGGGCCGTGTCCGTGATCCACGGGGTCATCGTGGTGCTGGTGGCCAACTACCTCTCCGGGGAGTTCGGGCTCTACACCCTGCACTGGCTGCTGACCAACTTCCTGAATTCGTTCTTCCTGGTGATGGTCATCCTCTTCCAGGCGGACATCCGCAAAGCCTTGGCCCAGGTGGGCCTGCGCTGGTTCGGCGGCCGCAAGCAGACCACGCGGGGGCGCGAGGCGGCGGCCCAATTGGCGGCCAGCCTGCTGGGCCTGGCCGAGCGCAAGGTCGGCGCGCTGGTGGTGCTGGAGCGCGGCGTCCCTCTGGGCGACATCATGGACAGGGGCATCGCCCTGGCCACGGACATCCGCCCGGAGGTGCTCCAGGCCGTGTTCCACCATGAAAGCCCGCTGCACGATGGGGCCGTGATCGTACGCGGAGCCAAGGTGGCCGCCGTGGGCTGCATCCTGCCGCTGGCCTCCCACAGCGCCCTTTCCACGGCCTTCGGCACGCGCCACCGGGCGGCGGTGGGCGTCACCGAGGAGACCGACGCCCTGGCCCTGGTGGTTTCGGAAGAACGCGGCGAGATCCGCGCCGCCCAGACGGGCACCCTCTCCGATGTGCTGGAACCCGCGGCCCTTGAGGAACTGCTGCTGACGCAATGGGCGGAGCGCAGATGACCTCCCTGTGGTACTCCAGAATACTCGCGCTTTTGCTCGCGGTGCTTTCGTGGTATCTCGTGACCGGCAGGGAACGGGTGGACTCCTGGGTGCGCGTGCGCATCGAGATGTCCGGCCTGGCCGACGGCCTCGTGCTGCTGGGCGCCCCCCGCGACCACCTGGACGTGCTGGTGCGCGGCCCCAAGGGGCTGGTGCGCAGCGTGGATCCGGCCGAGCTCGTCTACACCCTGGACGCCTCCAAACTCGTGCCCGGGCGCAACACCGTGGTGGTGGGGCCTGACGCCATGGCCCTCTCCCGGCTGTTCGAAGTGGTCGAGATCAGGCCCGCCAACCTGGAATTCGTCGTGGAGCGCCGCGTCACGCGGAGTGTGCCGGTGCTCGGGGCCTTCAAGGACGCCTCCGCCCGGGACTACACCATCGTCAGCCAGCTCGACCCGCCGAAGGTGGCGCTCTCCGGCCCGGAATCCGTGCTGCAGGGCGTCGACGAGGTTCTTGTGGAGCCCATGGCCCTGCCCGACGCGCCCTCCGGCTCCTTCGAGGCCTATGTCCGGCTGGTTCTTCCCGACCAGGTGGAGGCTTCGCCCCGGACCGTGAAGGCCAAGGTGCAGTTCCGCCAGAACGTGCGCGAGGCCGTGGCCGAGGCCCCCGTGCGCGTGGCCTACCAGGGCCCGGCCTCCATCCGCGTGGCGCCCGAAAACGTGACCCTGCGCCTGCGCGTGCCCGTGCCCCTGCTGCGCGAGGGCGGCTGGCGCGGGCTGGTGGACGCCTATGTCGAGGTCCCCCCGTCCACGCCGCCGGGACGGCACGAATATGCCTACAAAGTGACGCTGCCCCAGGGCTGCGAGCTGATACAGGCGAAGCCGGAGCGCGTCTCCGTTTTCGTCAAATGACAGGAGTATCGATGAACAAGCGCCTCTTCGGAACCGACGGCCTGCGCGGCCAGGTGAACATCCATCCCATGACCCCCGAAGTGGCCCTGCGCCTGGGCCTGGCGGCAGGCGTGCACTTCCGCAACGGCAAGGGCAGGCACAAGGTCGTCATCGGCAAGGATACGCGGCTCTCCGGTTATATCTTCGAATACGCGCTGGCCTCGGGCTTTTGCGCTTCCGGCATGGACGTCTTCCTGGTGGGGCCGCTGCCCACCCCGGCCATCGCCTTCCTCACCCGTTCCATGCGCGCGGACGTGGGCGTGGTGATCTCCGCCTCGCACAACCCCTACATGGACAACGGCATCAAGTTCTTCGACCGCCAGGGCTGCAAGCTGCCCGACGACGCCGAAGACCGCATCGCCGAGCGGGTGACCGGCTGCGACGAATCCTGCTGGGAGTTCCCCGCCCCGGAGGACGTGGGCCGGGCCTTCAAGATCGAGGACAGCCCCGGGCGCTACAACGTCTACCTCAAGTCCACCATCCCCTCGGAGCTGACCTTCGACGGCCTCAAGGTGGTCATCGACTGCGCCAACGGCGCGGCCTACCGCGTCTCGCCCCTGATCCTGGAGGAGTTGGGGGCCAAGGTGATCCGCGCGGGCGTGGAGCCCGATGGCAAGAACATCAACCGCCAGGTGGGCTCGCTCTATCCGTCCGTGGCGGCCCAGATGGTGCGCGAGAGCGGGGCCGACATAGGCATCGCCCTGGACGGCGACGCGGACCGCGTGATCGTGGTGGACGAGAAGGGCACCGTGCTCGACGGCGACCAGATCATGGCCATCTGCGCCCTGGACATGATGGAGCGGGGCGAACTGCCCGGCAACCTGCTGGTGGCCACGGTGATGAGCAACATGGCCCTGGAGGTGTTCATGAGCGAGCGCGGCGGCAGGCTGCTGCGCACCCCCGTGGGCGACCGCTACGTGTTCGAGGCCATGCAGCGCGAAGGCGCCACCCTGGGCGGCGAGCAGTCCGGCCACATAATCTTCAGGCGCCACGCCACCACCGGCGACGGCACCCTGGCCGCCCTGCAACTGATCCGCATCATGCTGGAGCGGGGCAAGCCCCTCTCCGAGCTGGCCAACCTGCTCCGGCCCTATCCGCAATTGCTCATCAACGTGCACGTGGAGCGCAAGATCCCCTTCGACCACGTTCCGGCGGTCACCAAGGCCGTGGCCGAGTGCGAGGCCGCTCTGGCGGGCAAGGGCCGCGTGCTGCTGCGCTATTCCGGCACGGAGTCTGTGGCCAGGGTCATGGTGGAAGGTTCGGACGACGCCCTGGTGCGCTCCCTGGCGGAGGGCCTGGCGGGCACTCTCAAGGAGCACCTGCGCTGAGCAGGCCGTTTTCACTGGACTTTCTGGGCGAATTCCATAGAAAATCCCTAGAGGAATAAAGGCGCGAGCCTGGAGGTTGAGTCCGATGGAGATCAAGAAAGTCGTCGTTCCCGTGGCGGGCTGGGGCACGCGCTCACTGCCGGCCACCAAGAACGTTCCCAAGGAGATGCTGCCCATCTTCAAGAAGCCGGTGGTGCAGTACGTGGTGGAAGAGGCCCAGGCGGCCGGGCTCACGGACGTGGTGTTCATCACCAACCGCAACAAGACCATCATCGAGGACCACTTCGACTACAACCTGGCCCTGGAGAACATCCTGGAGCGCTCCGGCAAGCTCGACCTGCTGGAAACCGTGCGCCAGACCGCCGAGATGGCCAACATCATCACCGTGCGCCAGAAGAAACAGCTTGGCCTGGGCCATGCCGTGCTCTGCGCCAAGGAAGTGGTCAAGAACGAGCCCTTCGCGGTCATGGTCGGCGACGACCTGATGTTCAGCATGGAGCCCGGCATCAAGCAGCTCATGGCCGTGGCCCAGTCCGAGCACATGTCCGTGGTGGGCGTGATGGAGGTCCCGGCGGACAAGGTCTCCAGCTACGGCATCATCGAGGCCGACGAGTTCTCCTCCGGGCTGTACCGCGTGCGCGACCTGGTGGAAAAGCCCAAGCCCAGCGAGGCCCCCTCCAAGCTGGCCATGGTCGGCCGCTACGTGCTCTTCCCCGAGATCTTCGAGCACCTGGAAGCCCTGATCCCCAACAAGGACGGCGAGTACCAGCTCACCGACGCCC
>JBKICO010000247.1:0-3020 GCA_046567065.1 Acidobacteriota bacterium | reverse complement strand
GGGAACGCGCCGCCTGGAACCGCGCGCAGCGTACCTTCTGGCGGCAGTTTCTTGACGGCGCGCCCGTGGAGCTGGCGCCGGACGAAGCGCTGCGCCTGCCCGAATCGCTGAAGGTTTCCCTGCGGCCCGTGCTGGAGCAGGCCGGGGGGCTGCTGGCCGTGCTCATCCAGCAGGCGCGGGTGCTCGGAGCCGTGCCGCGCCCGGCCATGCGCACCAAGTTCATGGCCACCTGGCAGCGCCTGGAGACAGTGTTCGCTTCCCACCCGCTCCTGCTGCCGCTTTCCCACCTCTGGCTGCGCCTCTCACAGGAGGGGGCCACGGGCCTGGGCCACATCCAGGATTTCGCCGCACGCACCGCCTCCCTGGTGGCGGCGCTGTCCGCCGTTGTCTCCCCCTGCTCCTGAAGTGCCTGTTGGCATGCTCCTTGTATGTGGTCCGGTGCAGGAATTTTTTTCCACACCGTCACATCCTTGAGGAGGGAGAGACATGATCGCCGTGGACGGCCGGGAAACCGGATTGCACATCCAGGACTTCGAGAACCTGGAGCAGATTCTCGTCAAAGTGATGGAAGACAAGCAGTATGAAGGCCGCATCGTCACCGACGTGCTGGTCAACAGCGAGCCTTTCTCCGAAATTTACCCCCACCAGGCCGAGGACGTGGAAGCGTCGGACATCGAGTCCGTCGAGCTCATCACCGTGGCCACCACCGAGATGGCCGTGAACATCACGCGCGAGCTCTACAAGGTCATCACCCTCATGGACCACGGCGCGCGCCGCGTTGCGGACCTGTTCCGCAAGGCCGACGACGGCGAGGCCCTGGAAGTCTACCAGGACCTCATGGACGTGACCCGCGACTTCCTGGGCATGGTTGGCGTGCTGCGCGACGAGTTCAGCCTGAAGCGCTCCCGCCAGTTCAACGAGGCCGCCGACGACCTCTCCGGGCTGTTCTCGGAGATGCTTGAAGTCATTGAAAGCGAGGACTGGATCCTCCTTGCGGACCTGCTGGAATACGAGTTCACCCCCGCCGTCGAACGGTGGAAGAAGATCGTCGCCCAGCTCCGCGAGGACATCAAGGACGTCGCCCGCGCGGCGTAACCAAAGGCGGCATCGCTATGAAGGACGAGATCGACATCCTCGATCAGGCCCTTGAAACCGGACGCCTGGAACTCGGCCAGCTCTGCGAAGGCGAGGTCGAGGAGGCGGAACGCCTGGCCCATGAGCGGTTCTCCCTCATGGAGGAGGCCTGGCGCATGCGCGACCCCAAGCGCATCGGCGAACTCAAGGAGAAGCTGCTCCAGCTCCAAAGCCTTCAGGGGCAGATTACCTCGGAGGCCCGCAGGCTTCACGAGGCCATCAAGCGCGACCTGCTGAAGGCGAAGCAGGAGAACCAGCGGCTGACGGGATATCGCTCGTCGCTTCGCGTCTCTCCTCTCGGCAGCAGGTTTGTGGACAAGGTCGGCTGATTTTATCCGCGCGGGCCGGGGACCCCTCCGGCCCGCGCGCTTCCTTTTTCCCTCCGGTTGATCCTCCCGGCAGGCCGGCCACGCGCCCGCCGCATTCCCCTCTGCGCCCCCGCCCTGAGAGTGCCTGCGTCGTCATAGACGCTGCAAGTGGGACATTGTTTTGACTCTCCCTGAGCATCCGTGGTATTTGAAAAGCAGCCAGTCACCTGTAACGAGGGGTGGATCATGGAATGCGCACCCGGGCTGGAGCTGAGGAAGTTCGTCGCACCCGAATTCGTCTTCGGACTCGGCGCGTCGGAGCTGGCGGCGCAATACGCCCAGAACCTCGGCGCGAAGCGCCCCATGCTGGTCACCGACCAGGGTGTTGTGGACATCGGCTGGGCCGGCATGGTCGAAGCGTCGCTGCGTGCGGCGGGGCTCGATTGCGTCGTGTTCAGCAACGTGACGGTCAACCCCAAGGATTACGAGGTGATGGCCGCGGCGGAAGTCTACCGGGACAAGGGCTGCGACGCGCTGGTGGGCCTGGGCGGCGGCAGCGCCATGGACTGCGCCAAAGGCGTGGGCGTGGTTCAGGCCAACGGCGGGGACATCCTCGATTACGAGGGCGTGGACACCGTGCCCCGGGCCCTGCCTCCCCTGGTCTGCGTGCCCACAACCTCCGGCAGTTCGGCCGACGTCTCCCAGTTCGCCATCATCTCCGACACCAAACGCAAGGTGAAGATCGCCCTGGTCAGCAAGATGCTCGTGCCCGACGTCTCGCTCATCGACCCCAGGCTGACCGCCACCATGCCGCCTGACCTCACGGCCAACACCGGGCTCGACGCCCTTGCCCACGCCATCGAGGCTTACGTCTCCAACGCCAGCGCACCCGTGACGGACCTCTTCGCCCTCGAGGCCGTCCGCCTTGTGGGCAAACACCTGCCCCAGGCCGTGGCCGACCCCTCCGACATGGAGGCCCGCACCAAGATGTGCCTGGCCAGCCTCGATGCGGGCTTGGCCTTCTCCAACGCCATCCTGGGGGCGGTGCACGGCATGGCGCACAGCCTGGGCGGCCTGCTGGACCTGCCCCACGGCCAGTGCAACGCGATCCTGTTGGCTCCGGTCGCGCGTTTCAACTTTCCCTCGGCCCCATTGCGCTACCGCGATATCGCCGTGGCCCTGGGCTGCGACGTGCGCCACGGCGCCGACAACGAGGTGCTCGAAGCCCTGGACGGCGCGCTGCGCTCCCTCAACGAGAGCGTAGGCATGGGGCAGACCCTGGGCGACCTGGGCGTGACCCGTGAGGATATCCCCAGGCTTGCCGCAATGGCCATGCAGGACCCCTGCCTGCTCACCAATCCCCGCAAGCCGTCCCAGGCCGACATAGAGGCGATTTATGAGTCGGCCCTCTGACAAGGAGGAACAGGGCGGCCCCGATCCTCAAGGACAGGACAGCCGGAACACCCTGCGCGACAAGCTCATAGGGCTGGGCGAGCGCTCCATGCGCAAGAGCTACTACCCCGAGCTGCGCGAACGCATGGAGCAGTTGGAGCGGTTCCGGCTGCTGCTGGACATCGC
>JBKICO010000246.1:0-4691 GCA_046567065.1 Acidobacteriota bacterium | reverse complement strand
CCGGTATGTCTGCCTGCTCTGCGGCTACACCTACGACCCCAGGCGCGGCGACCCCAAAGGGGGCATCGCCCCCGGCACCCCCGGGGACAAGCTTCCCCCGGAGTGGCGTTGCCCCGGCTGCGGCGGGGAGCAGCGCAATTTCGCCAAACGCGACGACTAGCGGGGGAACGGCGCGAAGCTATAAGGGATTCCAAAGGGAGGAACTCCCTTTGGCCGCCGGAGGCTATCCAACCTCTTCCTATTTCTTCTCTTTCGGCGCGCTGGGGTTGCGGGCCTCGCAGGGCGTTCCGGTCTGGCACAGGCCGCAGCTGTTGACCCTGAAGCCGAGCTGGTCGCTCTCCACGAAGGGGCCGGTGACACCCCGGATGTAATCCTTGCACTTGCGCTTGTCGTGCCCGCTTTCGGTGATGGCCCCGGCGGGGCAGCGCTTGATGCAGGCCTTGCACACCCCCTTGGAGACGCGCAGGCACCACTCGTTGTGCTTGGTGTAGGTGCGCGGCGTGGTCTCGAGCTCCATGCGGGCCACCACGGAGCCCAGGCGCACGGCCTTGCCCCGGGGAGTTATCAGCCCGTCGCAGTGCCCGAAGGTGCCCAGGCCGCAGACGTGCGCGGTGTGCCGCTCCGACCACATGGAGGCGAAGCCGTAGCGCGGCGACATGGCCCGGCCCCAGGCCGGGAGCATCACGGGCGCCACCGCGTTGACGCCCCGGCTCTCCAGCAGCTCCACCACGAACAGGCGAAGCCCCCGGTTGACCATCTCGCCGAAGTGGCGGGCGCGGCTCCACTCGATGCTGGGCATGGGCCCGGCCTTGCGCTGCGCGGCGCGGGTGTGGGCCGTCTGGGGCAGCACCCAGGAGATCACGCGCAGCTCCTCCGGGGCGGGCTCCTCCTCGGGGAAGGCCAGGCGGTAGGCGTCCAGTGGGGTCCAGTAGAATTCGGGGCCGATGTCGGCCTTGATGCGCTCGAAGAGGGGGTCCGCGCCGGAGGCGCAGCCCACCAGCGGGGTATCGAAGGCCGGCAGGTCCGACCCGGGCTCGATGGCGTTGTTGGACCGGTCGCCCATCCAGGCCGCCACTTTTTCGGCGATGTCTCGCATGACGCGCTCCTTGTCTGTGAAAATCAGTACGCCTTGCCGCAGGCAATTCAAGCCCCGGCCAGGGGCCGCGCCCCATTTTCCAACGCTGCCGAATGTGGTAGGGCATCCGCCATGCAAGACGCCATGACCCCGAAACAACGCCTGGACGCCGTGCGCGAGCGTATCGCCCGGGCCTGCGCCAGGTGCGGGCGCAAACCGGAGGAGGTCACGCTGGTGGCCGTCTCTAAGACGCACCCGGCCGAGGCCGTGCTGGCCCTGCACCAGGCCGGGCAGAACCTCTTCGGCGAATCCTACGTGCAGGAGGCCCTGCCCAAGATGGCGGAGCTTGCGGGCCAAGGGCTCGCCTGGCACTTCATCGGCAGGCTGCAAAAGAACAAGGTGAAATACATCGCCGGAAAGTTCGCCCTGCTCCACACCATCGACAGCCTTGAATTGGCATCGATCGTGCATAAAAAATCCGCGGCGTTGGGCCTTGTCCAGCCGGTGCTCCTGCAGGTCAACCTGGCCTGTGAGGAGCAGAAGGCAGGATGCGGGCCGGAGGAGTCCGAGGGGCTGGCCCGGGCCATCATGGGCTTAGACGGGCTCAGGCTGGACGGCCTGATGCTCATGCCCCCCTGGGACCCGGACCCCGAGGCCAACAGGGGCCTCTTCGCCCAGGCGCGCAGGCTGCGCGACGCGCTGGCCCGGGATCTGGGGCTGGCCCTGCCGGAGCTCTCCATGGGCATGTCCCACGATGTGGAGCAGGCCGTGGAGGAGGGCGCGACCCTGGTGCGCGTGGGCACCGACCTTTTCGGGCAGCGCCCCTGCGCGCTATGACCGCCGCCTGACGGGCACATTCTCAAGGAGCCGCACATGGCCAAGATCGAAGAAGGCGAAGAACAGCCCAAAAAGAAGAAAAGCAAGCTGCTGCTCATCATCATCCTGCTGGTGATCCTGGGCGGTTTGGGGGCCGCCGGATATTTCTACGTCTATCCGAAGTACTTCAAGGCCGAGCCCGCCACTGCGGAGGAGTCCCACGCCGAGGGCGAGAAGAAGGAAGAGAAGAAGGACGAGAAAAAAGCCGAGAAGAAAGAAGAAAAGAAAGAAGAGAAGAAGGAAGAAAAGAAAGAGGGCGGCAAGAAGGACGACAAGAAGCCCGTCATCGGGCTGCAGAACATCGTCACCAACCTGGCAGATTCCGGCGGCAGGCGCTACGTGCGCCTCTCCGTGGAGTTCGACTTCAAGGACTCGGAAGCCCAGACGGAGTTCGAGGAGAAGTACCAGGCCCGCATCAAGGACGCCGTGCTCACGCTCTTGTGGTCCAAAACCTCGGAGGACCTCTCCTCGGTGGACGGCATGATCGCCTTCCGGGGCGAGCTGCAGGCCCGGGTGAACCAGATCATGGGCCAGGGCAAGGTGAAACAGGTGTTCATCACCGACCGCGTGATCCAATAGGGAACGGCCATGAGCAAGATTCTCAGCCAGGACGAGGTCGATACCCTCCTGCGCGGCCTTACCGGCGGAGAGCTGGAGGCCGAGACGGACATCCTGGAGGACGACTCGGGCATCGTGCCCTTCGACCTCTCCAACCAGGACCGCATCATCCGCGGGCGCATGCCCGTTCTGGAGATCATCAACGACCGCTTCTCGCGGCTGGCCACCAACGCCATGGCCAACGCCATGCGCAAGCGCGTGGACGTGAACCCCATCTCCATCGACATGTCCAAGTTCGGGGATTTCATGCGCTCCCTGCCGGTGCCCACCTCCATCAACATCTTCAAGCTCGACCCGCTGCGCGGCAACGCCATCCTGGTGGTGGATTCGCGCCTGGTATTCGCCCTGGTGGAAAATTTCTTCGGTGGCGCGGGCTCCCAGCCCAAGGTGGAGGGCCGCGACTTCACGCCCATCGAGCAGGCCATCATCTCCAAGGTGGTCAAGATCGCCCTGGCCAACCTGGAGGACGCCTGGCGGCCCGTGCACGAGGTGCACATCGAGCTGGTGCGCTCCGAGATCAACCCCCAGTTCGCGGCCATCGTGCCGCCCTCGGACGTGGTGGTGGTCGTGACCTTCGAGGTGGAGCTGGAGAACGCCATCGGCTCCATGGTGGCCTGCCTGCCCTACGCCACCATCGAGCCCATCCGCTCCAAGCTGTACGCCTCCTTCCAGTCCGAGCGGCTGGAGGTGGACCACGCCTGGATCAGCCGCTTCAAGGAGCGTCTGATGGAGACCCCGGTGGAGCTCAAGGTGGAGTTCGGCACCACGCAGCTTTCCGGCAGGCAGCTGCTCTCCCTCAAGGAGGGCGACATCCTGCTGCTCAACACCGACGTGGAGGCCCTGCTCAAGGCCGAGGTGCAGGGCGTGAAGAAGTTCTGGGGCATCCCCGGCACGGTGAAATCGAACAAAGCCTTCCAGGTTCTCCGGGAAGAGGAAACGCATTTCTAAGCGGAGGAGGCTCCGATGGCCGACGATGTAGATCAAGACCAACTGGCCGCAGAATGGGCCGCAGCCCTGGAGGAGACCGACAACGCCGCGGGCGCGCTGGACCCCTTCGAGCAGGCCCTGGGCGCGGCTGGCGGGGGCGGCGGCGACGCGGCCCTGGCCGAGCAGTGGGCCTCGGCCCTGGCGGGCGACGAGGAGGTCTCCGTCAAGAACGAGCGGGCCCAGGCCCAGCTCGCCTCCAAGAGCCGCGACGCCACCTTCAAGGACATGACCCAGGAGGCCAAGGCCCCCCGGCCCGAATCCGGCAGGCGCGACCTGGACTTCATCCTGGACATCCCCCTGGACGTCTCGGCGGAGCTGGGGCGCACCAAGCTGCTCATCAACGAGCTCCTGCAGCTCGGCCAGGGTTCGGTCATCGAGCTGAACAAGCTGGCGGGCGAGCCGCTTGAAATCTACGTCAACGGCAAGCTCGTGGCGCGGGGCGAGGCGGTGGTCATCAACGAGAAGTTCGGCGTGCGCCTCACCGACATCATCAGCCCCATCGAGCGGGTGAAGCAGCTTGGCTGACGCGGCCGAGACGTTCTCCACGGTCCACCAGGTCAGCCTGGGGGGCACGGTGCTCCAGATGGCCCTGGCCCTGGCGCTCATCCTGGGCATCATCCTGCTGGGGTACTGGATGCTGCGCCGCTTCGGGCCGCGCCTGGGCCTGGGCGCGGCGGCCAGGCCCCACGGCCTGCGCCTGGAAGGCCATATGGGCCTGGGGCCGCGCAAGTCGCTCATGGTGGTGCGCTTCGCGGGCAAGCTGCTGCTCCTTGGCGTCACCGACAACAGCATCAACCTGCTCTCGCAAACGGACTGCACCGATGAAAGCACGGATTTCAAGACCGCTCTTGACGACGCTCGCAAGCGCCCTGGCGACGCTGGGCCTGGCGACGCTGGCGCTGGCGGCTGAGCCCACCCTCACGCTCAACCTGGCGGGGGGGCAGCCGCAGCCCGAAAAGGTCAGCCTGCTGCTGGAGATTCTCTTCCTGCTCACGGTGCTCTCGCTGGCGCCCTCCATCGTCTTGTGCGTCACCTCCTTCACGCGCATCATCGTGGTGTTCTCCTTCCTGCGCCAGGCCATGGGCACGGGCCAGATGCCGCCCAACCAGATTCTGGCCAGCCTGGCCATCTTCAT
>JBKICO010000245.1:0-11871 GCA_046567065.1 Acidobacteriota bacterium | reverse complement strand
TCCACCACGGCCTCGTACTGCTTGCGGGACCAGGGCACGGAAAAACACTGCTTTTCCAGCTCCACGACAGCGGGTATGTCCGCCTTGCCGAAGCGCTGGACTTTGGGCCTGGGGCCGGGCTTGGGGCGCGGCGCGGCCGGGCCGCCGGTATCGGGCATGATCTGGCTCCGTTTGGCGCCCGCTGCGGGGGCGCATTGAGATAGCATGGCTCCGGGCGGCCCCTGCGGCGCGGACTGCGCGGCGGGAGCCTCCAAGGATCCACACGGGGGACATAATGGAAACAGACAGGAAACAGCAATCCCAGGAGGCCGAGATGGTGGAGGTCGTGGACCGGGAGGGCAAGCCCCTGGCCGTGCTCTCCGCCACGGAGGCGCACCGCCAGTCCCTGCCGCACAGGGCCGTGCTGGCGCTCCTGTTCGAGCAGGGCTGCAGGCTGGCGCTCACCAGGCGCTCCCTTTCAGAGGCCCTGTACCCGGGGCGCTGGGAACTCCCCGCGCGCGGGCACATCCGCCCGGGCGAGGCCGCCTCGGACGCCGCGCGCAGACTGGCGGAGCTCCGCTTTCCGCAGGGCCTTGGCCCGCTGACCCCCCACGCCTCGCTCAAGGCGGGCGAGGACACCGGCTTCGAGGCCCTGAAGGTGTTCCGTTGCCCCCTGCATAGCGACGGGGACGACGAGGATCTGCTGCTGGTCAGCCGGGAGGAGCTTTCCGCGCTGGCGGACGAGCACCGCGAGCTGTTCGCGCCCTGGGTGGTCTTCGCCCTGAAGGAGGGGGTGCTGTTTCCGGAAAAGTCGCGTGAAGCGGAGCCGCAGAGGGATTGAGAGTGCCTGGGCTAAAGCCGGTTTTCGCAGCCTGTGCACAAAAACCGCTGCCAAGGCGCGAGGAAAAGTCAAGGCCGAAGCGTATCGGGCATACGTGAGGGTTTGACTTTTTCGAGGCAACGCAGCCAGCGGGGATTTTGGGGCAGGCTGCTAATTTTCCCGCAGAAGCGCGCCCACGGCCTCGTGCACCAGGCCGTTGGAGGCCAGGATGGAGCGCGAGCGCAGCCAGTAGGGGCGCGAGGCGTCGAACGTGCTCACACGCCCGCCCGCCTCGGTGACCAGCAGCCATCCGGCGGCCGTGTCCCAGGGCTTGAGCCCGGTCTCGTAGAAGGCGTCGAAGCGCCCGGCCGCCGTGTAGGCCAGGTCGATGGAGGCCGCTCCGGGCCTGCGCACGCCCTGAGTGCTCACGAGCATGTTCTCCAGGTTGTCCATCAGGGGCCGGATGTCCTCCCGCACGGTGTAGGGGAAGCCGGTGGCGATCAGCGAGTCCTCCAGGCGCTCCACGCTCGAAACGCGGATGGCCTCGCCGTTGCAGAAGGCCCCGCCGCCCAGCACGGCGTGGAAGCACTCGTTCATGGCGGGCACGTTGACGATGCCCAGCACAGTGCGCCCGCCCTGCCACAGGGCAACCGAGGTGGCCACGAAGGGCACGCGGTGGGCGAAATTGGTGGTGCCATCCACGGGGTCGATGATCCAGCAGAGTTCGCCTGGGTCGAGGCTCTCGGCGGACTCCTCGGCCAGGAAGGTGGAGCCGGGCAGGATGCGGGTGAGGCTTAGCTTGAGGGCCTCCTCCACGGCCAGGTCGGTCTCCGTGACCAGGTCGATGGGACCCTTGCGCCGGATGTCGCTGGGCTTGCTCCACTGGCGCAGGATGATTTCCCCGGCCTGGCGCACGGCCTCCAGGGCCGCCTCGGTCAGGCCGGGCGTCAGCTCGAAGGCCGCCATGCTAGTTGATGAACACCTGGTCGTAGTGGCCGCGGTGTTCGATGGTCTTGCCCGTGCCGCGCACCACGGTGGTCAGCGGGTCGTCGTCGAGCATGACGTGCAGGCGGGTGTTGTCGGAAATCAGCTTGTCCAGCCCGCGCAGCAGCGACCCGCCCCCGGCCAGCAGCAGCCCGCGGGAGGCGATGTCCGCCACCAATTCGGGCGGGGTCTTCTCCAGCGCCTTGCGCACGGCCCCCACGATGACGCTCACCGGCTCCTTGATGGCCTCGCGGATGTGTGAATCCGTGACTTCCACCATGCCCGGCGTGCCGGTGACCATGTTCTTGCCCGCGACCTCCATGGTCAGGGGCTCGGGCAGCTCGTAGGCGCTGCCGATGCGGATCTTGATCTGCTCGGCCATGTTCTCGCCGATGAGCAGCTGGAACTGGTCCTGCATGTAGCGCTGGATGGCTTCGTTGAGCTCGTCGCCCGCCACGCGCACGCTTTCGGCGTAGGCCACGGCGGAGAGCGAGATCACGGCCACCTCGGTGGTGCCGCCGCCGATATCCACCACCATGTTGCCCACGGGCTCCTCGATGGGCAGGCCCGCGCCGATGGCGGCGGCCATGGGCTCCTCCACCAGGCGCACTTCGCGCGCTCCGGCCTGCTGGGCGCTCTCGATCACGGCGCGCTTCTCCACCTGGGTGATGCCGGTGGGCACGCAGATGACGATCTTGGGCTTGGCCAGCCTGAAGCCGGAGATCACCTTGCGGATGAAGAAGGCGATCATTTCCTTGGTGATTTCGAAGTCGGCGATGACGCCGTCCTTCATGGGGCGGATGGCGCGGATGCGCTCGGGGGTGCGGCCCAGGAACTCCTTGGCCTCCTTGCCCACGGCCACAAGCTGGCCCGTGCGCGACTCGATGGCCACCACGGAGGGCTCGTTCAGCACGATTCCCTCGGAGGGCGAGTACAGCAGGGTGTTGGCCGTGCCCAGATCCATGGCCAAGTCCTTGCCCAGAAAACGGAAGAGCCTGTCGAATATCATGTGCAGCCCGCTCGCGAGATTGTTGAATTACGGAACAATTGCCCCTGTCTACGGGCAGGCTGAAAAAATGTCTATGCCTTGTGGCGGGCGAGCCGGGCCTTGAGGTGCAGGTTTTCGAGGAACATGGCCAGTTGGCCCGCCACGGCCCGGGCGAAGTCCTTGTGGAGATCGCCAAGGGCTGCGGCCTCCTGGCTGGCGAGCACCAGCACGGCGCGGGTGCGGCGCGAGAAGCGCACCGGCTGGCAGATGACAGTTTTGAAAACCGGCGCGCTGGCCTGCGCCCCGAACAGGCGCAGGGCCGTTGTGTCGGCCTCCTGGGAATAGACGGGCGAGTCGTTTTTGAACACCCAGCCGATCATGCCCCCGCCCAGGGGGAAGCCCGCCGGGGCTGGCTGGCTGGGGGAGAAGAGCACCTTGCTCGCGCCCTCCACGACGAAGTTGCAGGCCGGGTCGTCGCGCACGGCCAGGAAGCAGTGGCTGAAGCCCGTGGCGCGGGAGACCTGGTCCAGCAGTTCGCCCAGATAGGCGTGCCATTTTGGGTACATGCGGGGCATGTCGGTAAGCTGGCGCAGGCACTGGCAGATCCTGGCCTCGGCGTGGCCCTCGGCCAGGGAGTCGCGCTCCAGGTACAGGGCGGAGACCAGCCGGGCGAACTCGCCCAGGATCTTCTGGTCCTTGTCGCCGAAGCTGTGCACCTTCTTGGAGTCGAGGCAGAGCGCACCGGTGACGCCCTCCAGCGGCACGCCCAGGAAGGCCCTGATTTCCTCCTCGCCCTTGCCGGAATAGTAGCCCAGCACACCGCGCTTCTTGTCGAAGTTGCCCACCAGCAGGGGCTTGCGCTCCCTGACGATCCAGCCCGCCAGGCCCTGGCCCGGGGCCAGGGTCATGCCATGGCGCACGCCGTCGCCCAGGCTGAAGGCTGCGGCCAAGCGGCAGCCCTCGCCCCCCGGATCGGGGAGGAAGAGCACCGCCGAGTAGCTGTCGAACACGTTGCAGACAAGCTGCAGCACGCGCGAGAAAACGTCCAGGGGGGCCATGTCAGCCTTGGCGGCAGTCCATGAAAAAGGCGATGGAGCGGTTGAAGGTGGCTTCCTGCTCCTTGGTGAAGTAGCAGGCGGGGAGCTGGTCCTTGGCACGGTGGTGAGCCACGCACTGGCAGCAGTTGCCGTACCTGGGGCAGCCGGGGTAGGTGCAGGGACAGTCGGCCATGTTGCCGGATTGCTGGCGTTCGCAGCCTGTGCTCATGGTGTCGGACTCCGGTGCGCCCCCGCGTTCAGGGTTTTCCTACCTTGACAGAGCGAGGGAAATGCACTTCTAATATAAAACTTTAGGAAGGAACGGCGCACCGGGCGATCCCGGCGGCCTCCGTTCTCGGTGAGTAGCGCAAACAGCCGCGTTTGGAAAGCCGCAAGCGAACGCCAGTGGCCTCCTGCCGGAGCGGACGCCTGACGCGGCGGAGAGTAGCATGTCCTTGAGTTGGGAAAACGCCTTCAGCAAGCTCCCGGGCGGGCGCGGCCTGGCCGCGCGAGCACGCTCCCTCAAGGACGGCGACCTGCTGGCCCTCAAGGAATTCCTCGACCTGGCGCACGCCAAATACGCCCTGCTCCAGCCCTATTTCACGCAGCCGGGCTACCCCCTGGTGGAGAACCGCGAGCTGCTCCCCTCCTTCGAGGTGGACATCTTCGAATACAAGGAGCTCCCCGGCTTCTCCATGGTGGTGCTGCCCAGGCAGCTCTCCTACTTTCAGGAGGTCTTCCAGTACGACATCCTGCACTCCCCGGACGACCTGCACGGGCCGGGGAGCAAGGGCGCGGCCGTGGCCGAGCGGCTGGCGGCCTCCAACCTCAACTCCCTGACCATGCGCATCCCCCGGCAGGATCAGGACAGGCTGCGCCAGCAGTTCGCCGGGACGGACATCACCGCCCTGTCCGGCTACATGGACCTGCTGCCCACCCTGCTGAACATGGAGCGCGCCCACGTGCTGGCGCACACATCCAAGGGCCGCTTCCACCTGGCCGGGGTGTACAGCTCCTTCCCCTCCTACCTGGACACGGAGCTCAAGCAGTTCGGGCTGCGCATCGGCAAGTTCAGCGCGGGCGACGACGCCAAGTACGAGGCCAACCGCCTCTTCGTGTACCAGTTCCTCATGGAGCTCTACGGTTTCCCCATCGTGTCGGAGCGGCGCACCTCGGCGGCCATGTTCGCGCGGCGCCTCTCCCGCTCGGGCGAGAATTTCATGGTGCGCGTGCTGGGCCAGTCCGACAGGACCATCACCACCATGTACTCCCACCCCGAGGCCAAGCATTACCCCCGCGTGGAGAAGCTGGCCCTGGTGAGCGTGCACGAGCACTTCAAGGACACGGTGAAGCTCCTGGGCGACGGAGGCTACTTCGTTGACCCGGAGAAGCGCGTGGTGCTCCTGCGGGTGGTCTACAACCAGCACAAGTACGACCCCGACAACGTCCGGCAGGACCGCGCCCTTTCGGTGGTGCGCCAGGAGGTCATCCACCCGCTCACGGGTGTGGCCACCTCCGGGCTCAACATCATCAAGGACTCCTACTCCATGTTCCTGCGCCTGAACGACATCGTGCGCGGCGAATACCACGGCCGCGTGGTGTTCAAGCGCCACGAGATCGTGCAGGGCACCGACACGGACGAGAAGCGGCTCAAGTTCCTGCACAGCTGGCTCACCAAGCACCAGCGCAGGATCATCAGCTACTCCGAGGATTTTTACGCCAACGTGGTCAAGGTGCTCGACGGCTACCTGCTCTCGCCCGACAACTACGACCGCTTCACGCCCATGCGCGCCCTGCACCAGGAAGTATGGAGCAAATACAGCTACATACAGCAGGCCCGCAAGGTGAAGGTCCTGGAAGATCTGCTGCTGCGCCAGCACAAGGGCCAGAAGCTCTCCTACCTGGCCATGCTCACGGCCTTCACGGGCATCGTCTCGGACCTCAAGTTCGAGATGGTCAACTATTTTGACGAGCTGGTGGACAGGGTCATCAAAATGGCCGAGACCATCCTGCAGGACCGCTACCTCCACAAGAACTTCGTCAACCGCAAGGACGAAGACCTCTCGGAGTACGGCCTGCAGATCAAGAAGATGTACGGCCGCCTCGTCTCCCTGGTGGACGAGTTCGGGCGCATCCGCAAGCTGCGCACCGAGCCGCCCAGGCCCCAGAACATGCTTACCCTCTAACCGACGGAGCCCAGCGTGGAAAATCTGTTCGTCACCCCGCTCAATGCCTGGCACAAAGCCCACGGAGCCAAGATGGTCCCCTTCGCGGGCTGGGAAATGCCCGTGCAGTATTCCGGCATCATCGCCGAGCACCAGCATTGCCGCTCCAAGGCCTGCATCTTCGACATCTGCCACATGGGCGAGTTCTCACTCAAGGGCGCGGGAGCGAAAGACGCCCTGGCCAAGGCCGTGACCCAGAACCTGGACACCCTGGCCCCCGGCAAGTGCCGCTACGGCTTCCTGCTCAATCCCGAGGGCGGCGTGCTGGACGACCTGATCGTCTACCGCATCGCCGAGGACGAGTTCATGCTCGTGGTCAACGGCGCGTGCATCGACTCCGACTTCGCCACCATCGCCTCCCGCCTGCCCGCCGGACTGGAGTTCGCGAACATCTCCGAGCAGACCGCCAAGATCGACCTGCAGGGCCCGGCCTCCTTCGAGGTGCTCAAGGGCCTGCTGCCCGGCGAGTGGGAGAAGCTGGGCTATTTCAGCTTCACCAAGGCCATGTTCGGCGAGGTGGAGATCATCGTCAGCCGCACCGGCTACACCGGCGAGCTGGGCTACGAGTTCTACCTGCCCGCTTCGAGCGCCAACGACCTCTGGGAGGCCCTGGCCGCCGACCCCGACGTGCTGCCCGCCGGGCTGGGCGCGCGCGACACCCTGCGCCTGGAGATGGGCTACCCCCTCTACGGGCAGGACCTGGACACCAAGCACACCCCCGGGGCCGCCGGCTACGCGGGCATGCTCACCTCCACGGCGGACTACGTGGGCAAGGCCCGCGCCCTGGACGCCCCCGAGAAGCTGGTGGCGCTCTCCATCGAGGGCCGCCGCAGCGCCCGCCACCACGACGTGGTGGCCCTGCCCGGCGGCGAAGTGGTTGGCGTGGTGACCAGCGGCTCGTTCTCGCCCTCCCTGGGGCACAGCGTGGCCCTGGCCTACGTGAAGGCCGAGGCCGCCGACGCAGCCGAGTTCGTGGTCAAGACCGCCAAGGTGGAGCTGCCCGCCAAGAAGGTGGATCTGCCCTTCTACCAGGGCGGCACCGCCAGGAAGAAACTGAACGCATAACTTGAAAGAATCGGGGCGCTGCCCCGGACAACGCAGCCGTGGGCCGGGGGGTACTCTCCCCGGACCCCGGCGGCGAACCCCGGCACAGTGCGACAAGAGAGCCGGAACGCAACCGGCTCTCACCGAGCGGCGGAACGCCGGGCCGAATCCGCAACGGCCGTCCTTGCCGTTCCTACGCTGTGAATCGTGCTGGTTTCAGCCTGGTCCCTTCTTGCGCCGGAAAGGCAGATATTCTTCAAATATATCGCCTTCCGGTGCCAGGAGGGACCGGACTGAGACCGGGCTGAGACCGGGCTCGCCCAAGTGTCCGCCAACAACAATCCCTTCAACCACCCGGCGCACCATGCCCAGACTCGATTCCTTTTTCCTGCCCCCCGAAAGCTGGTCCCCGCCCTACCGCCTGTCCGGCGACGAGGCCAAACACCTCTCCAAGGTGCTGCGCCTTGGTCCCGGCGCGCAGGTGCGTTGTTTCGACGGCCAGGGGCGGGAGGGCCTGTTCGAGGTGGAGTCGGTCAAAGGCGGCGTCACCTTGCGCCTGCTTACCGAGCGCGAAGCCGTCCCTCCGGCCTCGCGCCGCTGGCTGGCCCTGGGCTGGAACAAGTCCACCCGGCGCGGCTGGCTGCTGGAAAAGGCCGTGGAGCTTGGCGCCACGGGCATCCTCTTCTGGGAATCCGCCCGGAGCCAGGGCGGCATGCCCGCCCAGCCCAAGGAGACCTGGCAGGCCCAGCTGGTGGCCGGGGCCAAGCAGTGCGGCAACCCCTGGCTGCCGGTGATCGAGATGGTACCGGGCGGGGCGGCGGGGCTGGCCGCGCGCGCTGCGGGCTTCACGAAGCGCTGGCTGCTTTGGGAGTCGCCAGAGTTGCGTCGGGGCCTGACCCGTGAGGATCTGGCCGCACCGGGCGACAGCATCTTCGTGCTGGGCCCCGAGGGCGGGCTGACCCAGGCAGAAGCCGATCTTTTCACCGGAGCCGGTTTCGAGGCCGTGACCCTGGGGCCGCGCCCACTGCGCTGGGAGACGGCGGCGCTTATGTGCCTGGGCCTGGCCTGGTGGGCTGCAAGCGAGAGTGGGGGCGGCGAAACGGGCGGGGGTGACAATCCCGCCGCCTGGAGGTAGGCTGCCTCCATGCCGCCTCTCGCACACGCCATCCGCCCGGAGACGTTCGAGGAATTCACGGGCCAGGGCCATGTGATCACCCGCCTCCAGACCATGCTCAAGGCAGCCCGCCTGCCGAGCCTGCTGCTCTACGGCCCGCCGGGCTGCGGAAAGTCCACCCTGGCGCTGCTGCTGGCCAAGGCCAAGGGCGTGCCCTACGTGCGCGTCAGCGCCCCGGAGGCGGGGCTGGCCACCCTGCGCCAGAAGATCGAGGGCAAGGAGATCCTGATCCTCGACGAATTGCACCGCTTCTCCAAGGCCCAGCAGGATTTCTTCCTGCCCCTGCTGGAACACGGCGACATCACCCTGCTGGCCACCACCACGGAGAACCCATCCTTCTCGGTGACCAAGCAACTCCTCTCCCGGCTGCACGTCATGCGCCTGCGCGCCCTCTCCCACTCGGAGATGCTCCAGGTGGGCCAGCGCGGGCTCACGGCCCTGCACATGGAGGATCTGCCGCGCGAAAGCCAGGAGCTGCTGGCCGCCATGTCCGGCGGGGACGCCCGCACCTTCCTGAACCTGCTGGAGTACGCGGCCCAGCTGCCGCCGGAGAAGCGCGCCCCGGCCGAGCTGCGCCAGAACCTGCCCGAGCAGGTCATGCGCGGGGACCGCGACGCGGACCAGCACTACGAGCTGGCCTCGGCCTTCATCAAATCCATCCGGGGTTCGGACGTGGACGCCGCGCTCTACTACCTGGCCTGCATGCTCGAATCCGGGGAGGACCCGCGCTTCGTCACCCGCAGGCTGATCCTCTCCGCCTCGGAGGACGTGGGCCTGGCCGACCCGCAGGCACTGCCCCTGGCCGTGGCCTGCCAGCAGGCCGTGGAGATGGTGGGGATGCCCGAGGGCTTCATCCCCATGGCGGAGACCACAGTGTACCTGGCCCTGGCTCCCAAGAGCAATTCCAGCTACGCGGCCTACCTGGCCGCCCGCAAGGAGGTACAGGCCCACGGAGCGCTGCCCGTGCCCATGCACCTGCGCAACCCCTCGGCCAAGCTGCAGCGCCAGTGGGGTTTCGGCGAGGGCTACAAGTACCCCCACGCCTACCCGGGCGCCTGGGTGGAGCAGGAATACATGCCCCCGGAGCTCTCCGGCGTGCGCTTCTACCAGGAGAAGGACCAGGGCGCCGAGCCCAAGCTGGCCGCGCGGATCAAAGGCCTGCGGCGCAAGTAGCGGCCCGCTCGAAGGCCGCCAGCCTCTTCCCTGCTGCCGGGCCGCGCCGCTGCACAGCACCGCCGCGCCCCGCCGGTATTCCCGGCATTGCGCCTCAGTGATCGGGCTACGCACGAACAATCAGCGGAAGGGAGACGAGCATGACAGCTTTACCGGCGGCCTGTGTGAGAACCGCTCTGTGCTGCGCAATCGCCTTGGCGTGTTGCCTCTGCGGCGGGCCGACCCAGGCGCAGTTGGCGATCACGACCCCGATCCTGCAGACGGCCCCCAACTTTCGTGATCTAGCGGGCATATCCGCCAGCAACGGCGGCACCGGCTTCGTCAACCCCACCAGCAATTTCGGCCTGATGCGCATCGGGGCCTTCTACCGTTCGAGCGTCCTGAACCTGGACAGCGCGGACCTTGCGACAATCTCACGCTTTGGCATCGGCCGCGACATCGACCTGCGCACCCCCGCCGAGATCAGCCAGACCCCAGATGTCGTGCCTGTCGGAGCCCAATACACCAATATCAACGTCTCAGGCCTGCAGAGTCTGCCGCCCACCAGCCCCTCGGTCTTCACCTCCCAGGCGGCCGTTCTCGAAACGTTCCAGACTGGTTACCGGACGTTCGTCACCGACCCTGCCATGCGAACGGGGTTTGGCACTGTCCTGCGCACGCTGGCCCGCGACCCTGGCGCGGACCTTTTCCACTGCTCGGACGGCAAGGACCGCACCGGCTGGACCGCGGCCCTCCTGGAGACCATCGCGGGCGTCTCCCCCGAGACCCGCATGAAGGACTATCTGGCCTCCAACACCTATCTGGCCGCGTCCATCAACGCCCAGGCGCACGCCCTGCTCGCGGTGGCGCCAGAGTTGCGCGGACTGAATTTCAACACGGTGTTCGGCGTGGACGCCAGCTATCTTCAGGCCGCGCTCGACCAGGCGGCCGCGTCCTACGGCTCCGTGTACGGCTACCTGACCCAGGGGCTGGGGCTCAGCCCGGCGGATATCTACGTCCTGCGCGCCAAGATGGTCTCTTACCCGGTGACGGCGGGGCAGTTCGGGCTCACGGGCAACGTGGCCTCCGGCGCGGCGCTGCTTACCCAGCTCCAGAATTCGCCCCTCTCGGGCCGCTACACCAACTACAACTATTATTTCCAGTCCGCCGTGGACCAGGGCACGCTCGGCGGCGTGCAGACCCAGGTGGGCGGACAGGTCCACGCCGACGCCGCCTCATACCTGCTGCGTCAGTCCCAGCGGATCGAGGAGGCGGCCCTTCCGTACATGGATGCCCGCGATGTGCCCGAGGGGCAGACCCGTTTCTGGTTGGCGACCTTCGGCGGCGGCTTCCGCTCCTCCGGGCGTGACGGTGCGGCCGACAGCACGGAGAGCGACGCCGGGTCGCTCGTGGGGGCCACCCACCGCTTCAACGCCCAGGCCAGCGCCAGCTTCGGCCTCGGCTACAACTGGGGGGCCGTGGACAGCGCCGGGGCCAGCGCGGACATCAACACGATACTGGCCACGCTCGGCGGACGCTACGGCTTCACCAGCCTCGAATCGGGACCGTTCGTTGAGGCCCGCGCCGATGCGGGCTGGACCGGCTACCAGAGCAGGCGCGGGCTGGGCGCGAGCCTGGGCACCGCCACGGGCAACACCAACGGCGCCGTCTACGGCGGCCGGGCTGGTTTCGGCCACGTCTTCAATCTGGAGGCCCTGAAGGTCACGCCGAGGGCGGGCGTTCGCGTCACGGGCGTCAGCCTGGGCGGCTTCGATGAGAGCGGCAGCGAACTGGCCCTGAACGTCCACGGCATCAACAAGACGACATCGAGCCTCCTGGCCGGGCTCGACCTCGACCTCGCCCCGCGCCAACTGGGCGGCTGGACCATAACGCCGTCGCTCACGCTCGGATATGAACGCGCGCTCGCAAATCCCCGGACAGAAAGCCTCGGGACGGCGTACGGCTTTTCCGTGAGCCAATACTCGGCCTATGACAGCTGGGACCTGTTCAAGGCGGGCCTGGGTGTCAGCGCCGAACGCGGCAGCCTGGCGCTCAAGGCCCGATGCAACGGCGTGCTCGGCGACGCCGCCAGAAGCGCGGGCATCAGCGGCCAGCTGTCCCTGGCGTACAGCTTCTGACGTCGCTGCCGTCTGGGAATCGTCATGGTCCTGGATGAAGACGGCCCGGGCCTGACCGCCCGCACGGAGGTGCAGGCGCGCGGTCCGTTCCCATGCACTTATGCAGCCCCTTGGCCAAGTTGCAGGCCAGTGAGGGTTCGGCGAAGGCTACAACAAATACCCCCGCCTTTCCCGGGCCTGGGTGGAGCAGGAATACCTGTCCCTAGAACTCCAACGTACGCTTCTACCAGGAGAATGAACAGGGCAGCGTTGACCTTACCCCTTCGAGTATACCACGGATAAGTTCGGACTCGGCTCTTTCAGGTTTTGCCCTTTCGAGGCTCTTCTGTA
>JBKICO010000244.1:0-3626 GCA_046567065.1 Acidobacteriota bacterium | reverse complement strand
ACATCCTGGCGGAGCTGGAGCGCCTGCGCAAAACCGTGGAGGCCCACATCGAGGCCTACGACCTGCCCCGCTGTTACCAGGCCATCCTGGAGTTCGTGGAGACCCTCTCGGGCTGGTACGTGCGCCTGAACCGCCCCCGCTTCTGGACCGAGGAGGTCACGGACGACGCGCGCCAGGCCTTCGACACGCTCTACACCGTGCTGGTGGAGTCCTCGCGCATCTTCGCGCCCTTCATCCCCTTCGCCATGGACCACATCCACAAGCACCTCGTGGGCTCCTCCGTGCACCTGGCCGACTGGCCCGCGGCCCAGCCCGCCCGCGACGACGAGAAGCTCACCAGCGAGATCGACACCGTGCGCCGCATCATCGAGTGCGGGCGCAGCGTGCGCGAGAAGGTGCGCATCAACCTGCGCCAGCCCCTGGCCTCCATCATGGTGGCGGGCGTGGACAAGGCCTCGGTTGAGCCCTACCGCGCGCTCATCGAGGAGCAGGTCAACGTCAAGGCCGTGGAATACCCCGAGGACGCCAGCGCCTTCGCCGCGCGCGTCGTCCAGTTGGACGCCAAAACCCTGGGCCCCCTGCTCAAGGGCGCCTTCGGCCCCACCCTGGCCGCCGTGAAAAAGGGCGACTACACCGTGGGCGAGGATGGCGCGCTCAGCGCCGCCGGAACCCGCGTGGAGCCCACGCATTACACCGTGGCCTGGGAGGCCCTCTCCGGCGACGTGGGCGTGGCTGCGGACAAGGGCGTGGTGGCGGGCCTTAAGCTGACCATCACCCCCGAGCTCAAGCGCGAGGGCGCGGCCCGCACCTTGAACCGCCTCATCCAGGACCAGCGCAAGAAGCTGGACCTGGCCTACGACCAGCGCATCAGGCTGGGCATCGAGGCCGACGGCGTCTGGAAGGAGGCCCTGGAGGCCCATGTGGGCTGGCTGACCGAGCAGTGCCTGGCCGTTGGGGTGGAGTGGAAGGCCGCCGCGCCGCAGATCGAAGTCAACGACGACAACGGCTCGCTCAAGGTGGAGATCACCGCGCAGTAGCCTGCCGGAACAGAAGAAGAAACCAGATGCGGACGCCTCCGGGAGGGGGCGTCCGCTTTTTTGTGGTGGGAGGAGTTGCGGGGGAAGGAAGAGAAGGGCCTCCGGCGGCCAGAGAGGGCGCTGCCCTCTCTGGACTCTCCCGCCAAAGGGACTTCGTCCCTTTGGAATCCCATATTAAATTGGCATGATGCGGTGATTTGGCTTGTTGGAGTCTCCCGGGTCGGGCTGCGGAGGGCGGCCCGGGAGACAACCCGTCGCTTAGCGGCGAACCTTGGCAAGGTACCAGGCATGGGTGCCGGACGTGGGACCGGCGTGGATACCGGAAAGAACGCGAAGCGGGAAAGGAGTCCAGAGGGCCGAAGCCAGGACTTCGTCCTTTGGCCGCCGGAGGCTTCTTCCTCCCCGGAAGACTCTACTTGAGCCCCAATTGCGCCCGTACTTCGGCCTTGGAGCGCTCGAAGTCGGCCATGAACTGCGAGCTGGAGTACAGCGCGGGCAGCAGCAGCGCTGCCTCCATCTGCCCGGCGGTCACGTCGGTTGGCCAGTGCGCTCCCAGGACCAGGCGGTTCAGGCCGAACTGCACGCCGTAGGTCAGCAGTTGGTCCTTCTTCTCGGGCACCATGCCGGCCAGGATCACGCCGTCCACGAAGCCCAGCAGGGTGTGCGCGCTGGGGTAGGAGTCCGGGCTCACCGGGCCCTGGCTGTGGTAGAGCTTGTCCAGGTTGATGTTCGTGTTCTCGATGTTCGTGACCACCTTGGTGAAGAAGGCGTTGGTGACGGGCAGCTTCTCCGCCGTGAAGTCCGGCCCCAGCACCTGGGAGAAGTCGAACACCGAGGGGGTGGCGTCCCATTGGGCCGCGGCCACCATCTGGGGGGTGGCCGTGCTGGTGACGATGCTCAGCAGTTGCACGTTGGCGGCCTGGTTGGCCGATCCGGGCTGCGGTGGCGTAGGCAGGAGCGTCAGGGCCTCCAGCGTGGCCGCCTGGCTGGAGAAATAGGGGTCCGGGCCGAGAAGCTGGGCTTGCCCGGGGCCGGGAAATGAAAGGACAGGAAGAGCCAGGGCCGCCAAGACGATCAAGGACCGCAACACCATTGAACGCATGATTCCCCCTCGTGTGAGCGTCGCGGACCAGGCTCGGACCCGCCGCCCGTAGATAACGGTTTGCCCGGCTGGCGTCCATCGACAAATCGATGCAATACCGGGGGGATGCATCCACCGGCAGGCCGTGGGAAGCCGAAGGCGAAAGGGGCTCCGCCCTGCACCCGCCAGGGGGATGATCCCCCTGGGCCCCGCAAATGGGCGGGCCAAGCCTGGGCATGCGCCACGTACGCGAAGCCATACGGGAGTCGAGAGGGAGGAACTCCCTCTCGCGGGGTCCAGGGGCGGCGCCCCTGGCCGCCGGAGGCCTAGCGCTTGCCTCGGCCCCAGCCGTGGCCTCCGCGCCGCCGAACCGCCGCTGTATTTGAAGAACATCGCCGCTTCGTCGGCGCGGAGACCGCAGCTGGGCCCGCCACGGTTCACCGCGTCCGAAACGCGGCAACCATGCAAGGCGAACTCATAGCAAGCTGGATCAGCGGATGTACTGGGGAATGGCGGTGATCAGTTCCCGCGTGAAGGCGAGCATGGTGTCCATGAGCCACGGGAAGGCGATGATGAGCGTGATGAACATGGCGATGAGCTTGGGCACGAAGGTGAGCGTGGTCTCCTGGATCTGGGTGGCGGCCTGGAACACGGAGAGCACCACGCCCACGATGAGGCTCACGGCCAGCAGCGGCAGGGAGAGCATCAGGGTGGTCTCGATGGCCGAACGGGCCAGGGTGATGACTGTTTCGGGCGTCACTTTCCACTCCATGCGGCACTCTCAGGGAGCGCCCGCTATAATCTTTAGGCCGCTTCGGGTCGGCCTTGCGCCATGTTTCACCGCCGCCTGTTCAAAAAGCGGGCTGGCAAGGCGCGGGAAAAAGGCAAGCCCGAAGCATATCGAGCATATGTGAGGGTTTGGCTTCTTTCCCGCAACGCCGCCAGCGTGCTTTTTCAGCAGGCGGCCTAGTTGAAGCTGTTGACCAGCGAGGCCGTCATCAGCGCCCAGCCGTCCACCATGACGAAGAGCAACAGCTTGAACGGCATGGAGACCATGGCCGGGGGCAGCATCATCATGCCCATGGCCAAGAGCACGCTCGAAACCACCATGTCCAGCACCAGGAAGGGGATATACACCAGGAAGCCGATGGTGAAGCCGGTCTTGAGCTCGCTTATCATGTACCCGGCGGCCAGCATCATGGTTGGCACGTCCTGCTTGGTCTTGGGCTGCTCCAGCTTGGTGATGGTGTAGAAGATGGAGAGGTCCTTCTCCCTGGTGTGCTTGAACAGGAACTCGCGCAGCGGGGCCTCGGCCTTCTTGAGGGCCTCGTTGAAGCCCAGGCGCTCCTCCATGTAGGGGTTGAGGGCCTCGTCGTAGATCTGCTTGCCCGTGGGGTACATGATGACCACGGTCATGAAGATGGCCAGGCTGGCCAGAATCTGGTTGGGCGGCATCTGGCCGGTGCCCATGGCCTGGCGCAGGAAGGAGAACACCACGATGATGCGCG
>JBKICO010000243.1:0-3595 GCA_046567065.1 Acidobacteriota bacterium | reverse complement strand
CGCCTCAAGGGGCAGGCCGGGTTCGCGCGTGCGCTTGGGGCCGAATACGCCCAGCGGCCCGGCGCGCTCCGACCAGACCGGGTCCGTGAGGATGTTCACCCCGCCCGTCTGGATGAGCACGGTGGCGTGCCCCACCACCGTGACGCGCAAGCCCTGGCCGTGCACGCGCTCCGGCGGAACGTGCCGCACCCGGACGGGCACCCGCGCGGGCCACGGCACGGACCCGCGCGAGAACATCCAGCGCAGCATGTCCAGGAAAGAGCGCTCCGCCTCACCCCAGGGGTTGCGGAAGCGTTTGCCGTCGAAGTGGTCGGAGGAGGGGACGGGACGGCCGCCCGCACATGAACCGGCCTCGCCCGCGCCGTCCGGGGCCTTCGGCCGCTTCAGCCGGGCCAGCCGCCCGAGCGGGGTCAGGCGGCCCAGGCGGGCCAGTGCGACCCAGGCGGCGTTCAGCAGGCAGAGGGCGGTTTTCATGGCTGCGCGCTCCAAACGAAAACGCCCCGCGTGTGCGGGGCGTCGTCGTTTCAATGGGTTGCCTGAGCCTAGGGCAGGAAGACCACCGCGGAGATGGTGGTGGTCCACATGCCGCTCCTGCCCTGCGTGACGCTGGGCAGAGAGGTGGATTCGATGATCTTGCCGGACATCATGTAGATCTCGCGGCGTTCGTCATAGGCGGACTCGGGGTCGAAGTCGATGCCCATGGTGGTGGCCAGCATGGTGGAGGCCAGATCCTCGGCGAAGTCGCCGATTTCCTTCTCTTCCTTGCCGAAGGCGGTGTGCTCGGAGATGTAGCCGTAGTGGTCCTTGCTGGCGGGGAAGGCCATACCCACGGCGGAGCCGACCAGGCGTCCCTTCTCGTCGGTGGCGTTGCGCGCCATGACGCAGAAGGTGATCTGGCCAGGGTTGAGCAGCGTCACGCCCTCTTCCATGGTCAAAAGGGTGCAGTTGGGCGGGTATATGCTCGACACATAGACCAGGTTCAGTTTTTCGATGCCCGCGTCGCGCAGGGCCAGCTCGAAAGACTGCAGCTTATTTTTGTGACGGCCAATGCCCTTGGTAAAAAAAGCCTTGGTCGGGACAAACGTTTGTCCGAACATTCATCGTCCTCCATGGGAGAGCCTCCCCGCTAGCGGGGGAGCCGTCTCATAAGTTTTTTTTCTCGCGAAGTATAGGCTTTTTTGCGCCAGCCTTTTCCAGGGAGGCTTTGATCTCGGATTCGCTGCCCTTGAGCGTCGCCACCACCCGCCAGACGGTCTTTCCGCCCACGTGGGCCTCCTGCACGGAGGTGCTCAGGCCCTTCTTGGCGTAGCGGTCGGCCTCCTCCTGGGCCTGGCTCTTCTTGTCCATGGAGGCAAGCTGGTAGACGCAGCGCAGTTTCCCGCCCTCGGCTTTGGCGGCCTTCTCGTCCTTGCCCTTGGCAGTTTTTTCGTCCTTGCCTTTTGCGGGCTTTTCGTCCTTGGCCTTGGCGGCCTTCTCGTCCTTGTGCTTGCCCGCGTCCATGGGGGCGGCCTTCTTGTCCGGCTGGGCCGGGGCCGTGGCCACCTGGCCTTTGGGCAGGGGGGCGGGGGTCTTCTCCAGGGTGGAGGGCGTGGGCGCGACGGCCGGAGCCTGCGCTGCCGGGGCCTGCGCGGCCTGGTGCTGGCCCTTCTTGGTGGAGTCCACCGTGACGGTCTCGGGCGGTTTCTTGCCCTGCAGGCTGTCCATGAAGGCCAGCTCCTCGGGCTTGAGCACCTGCGGCGGCTCCTTGTTCTCGGGTTGCTGGGCCTGGGGCTGGGCCGAGGGCATGATCTGGGCCACCTGCGGCACGGCGTTCTCCGGCTTGTAGCCGCGCCCCACCAGCACGCCCAGGATGAAAACCCATATGATGCCCAGCCCGGCGACCACACCATAGGACACCAGGCTCGATACCGTGAATTCCTTGACGAATTTCCGGGGGCCTTCGTCCTGGCCCTTCTGGGCTTTCATGCGGTCGACGACCTTCATGCAATGCTCCGTCTACATTTTTTCCGGGGCGGCCACGCCCAGCAGATCAAGGCCGTTGCGCACGACCTGGGCCACCGCCGCCAGGATGAGCATCCTCGCGGCCATGAGCCCCTGGTCGGGGGCGGCCAGTACCGGGTGGGCCGTGTAGTATCTGTGCAGCAGGCCGGCCAGCTCGCGCAGGTAGAAGCTCACCACGTGGGGGCTCATGGTCTGGGCGGCGCTGGCCAGGGTGTCGGGATACTGCTCCAGCATGCGCAGCAGGTCAAGGTCTTCGGGGGTGTCCAGGCGGGCCAGCAGCTCCGGCGCGGGCTTAGGCATGGCCACGCCGCGCTCCTCGGCCTTGGCGAACAGCGAGCAGATGCGGGCGTGGGCGTACTGCACGTAATAGACGGGGTTGTCCATGGTGCGCTGCTTGACCAGCTCCAGGTCGAAGTCCAGGTGGCTGTCGGACTTGCGGGAGAGGAACATGAAGCGCGCCGCGTCCACGCCCGTCTCGGCGCAGACGTCGGCCAGGGTCTCGAACTGGCCCGCGCGCGTGGACATGGCGATCTGCTCGCCCCCGCGCAGCAGGTTCACGAGCTGCACCAGGATGACCTTGAGGTCCTCGGGGTCGCGGCCCATGGCCTGCACCGCGGCCTTCATGCGCGGCACGTAGCCGTGATGGTCCGCGCCCCAGATGTCCACCACGGTGTCGAACCCACGGCGGTACTTGTTGGCGTGGTAGGCGATGTCGGAGGCGAAATAGGTCAGCTCCCCGGTGGACTTGCGCAGCACGCGGTCCTTGTCGTCCCCGAACTGGGAGGTGGCCATCCAGAGCGCGCCCTCCTGGTCGTAGGCCAGGCCCTTCCCGTGCAGTTCGGCCAGGGTGGACTCCACCTCGCCCCCGGCCACCAGGGATTTCTCCGAGAACCAGACCTGGTGCTCCACGCGGAACTCGGCCAGGTCCTTCTTGATGCCGTCCAGGATGGACTTCATGCCGTACTCGTAGCAGATGTCCTGGGCCTTCTCCGGGTCCATGTCCGCGATGGCGGCCCCGTGCAGGGCGATGACCTCGCGGGCAAGGTCGATGATGTAGCCGCCCTTGTACCAGTCCTCGGGGTAGGTGACGGGCTTTTCGAGCACTTCCAGCAGGCGCACCCAGATGGACATGCCCAAGAGGCGCATCTGGCGGCCCGCGTCGTTGATGTAGTATTCGGTGGAGACCTCGTGCCCGGTGGCGCGCAGCAGCCTGGCCAGGCTGTCGCCAACGGCCGCGCCGCGCCCGTGCCCGATGTGCAGGGGGCCGGTGGGGTTGGCGGAGACGTACTCCACCTGAACCTTGCGGCCCTTGCCCGTATCCTGCTTGCCGTAAGCGTCGGCTTCTTGAAGAATCTGCGTCACCGTGCTCTGCCAGAAGGCGGGGGCGAAGGTCACGTTGAGGAAGCCCGGACCGGCCACCTCCACCTTGGAGAGCGAGGGGTCGGCCGAGAGCAGGGCCGCGCGCAACTCCTCGGCGAGGTCGCGGGGCTTCTTGCCCAGCTTGCCCGCCGTGAGCATGGCCACGTTGCAGGCCATGTCGCCGAACTTCTTGTCCTTGGGGGGCTCGATGCTGGCCTTCTCGGGCCAGGGTGCG